>JAGBFY010000091.1 GCA_017936245.1 Kiritimatiellia bacterium | reverse complement strand
TCTCCCTTGTTTGTGTTAGCACTTCGCATTATAGCGAAGATCATTCAGGAGAGGTGACTTTTTTTTCGTGCCGCCAGTGCGTGAACTGTGCTCGGCTCGGGGGTGCCCCGCCAGCCCCAAAAAAATTGGGGAACCTCCAGGGACTGGGTTATATGGTCAGATGTTGATACATTGTGGTATCGTGACGTTATAGAGTTGGCTTCACTTTTTGATGAGTCAAAAACAATCCAATGGGTGAAGGATGCAGATTGGGCGGCAGATGAGCTGGCGGAATGGTGCAAGGCCAATAGTGTTCCTATGGGCAGTTTTGATGTTGCTCGATATGCATGTGCTGGTGTTTGCATCTTAAATCTTCGGAGGTGGAGAGAAACGCACGTGCTTGAACGATGTGCGGAGTTCGCTGCCAAATATGGTTGTCCAAGATTTATGGAGCAGGATATGTTGAACATTCTTCTCGCCTCCGAATCTGGGATGCTTCCTTCCTGCTGGGATGTGCTCATACCGAAGCCTGAAGATTCGTTCAATTGCGTATTGCACATAATAGATGTCGGGAGATGCTTTAAGCGACCTTATCATGGAAAAGTTGTTGAATATCTGTGGTGGGAACATGAAGCGCGAAGGACGGAATTCAGAAAGCCGTGGTCTTTGCCGTTCTTTGTCAGAAGGTGGATGGTTAGATTGATTCTACCTTTCGCCGATAAGTATTTTTGCGATCGTATATACAGGCGGTTTGCGTGGAGATGGTTTTTGCGAAGGTTTTGTGTCCGTCGGGGAATATGTTGCTTCAGATGATAGTGGCATTTGAGCATATGGTAAGGGGCTGGACGGCGTTTACATGGAAATTGCTTTTAGGGCGCGGCGATGTTCGATTCCAGTTGCTTCGCTTCATCTGCCGGAAACTGGGAAGAGATTATTGGTGGCGGCGTTGAGAAAGTTTGGAAAGTTTAGTTGGCGGTTCGATGTTTGTTCGAATCGCCAATTTTGTTTATCAGATGTGGTGTCCACAAATCGGCATAAATTCACGCAAATCTTTTGTGTGGCATTGGATAGCCGGTATTGTAAATTCTTAATGTATATGAATCATAATCTCGACCTCGGCCTTACCGTAGACATAAGAGTGTATGAGTGTATAGGTGTGTATAGGTGTTGCTTTTAGAAGGTGCAAATATTATAATATTTGTTCCATGGAAAGGAGAATGATATGACTGAGATGTGGGAATTTTGCCGGAAACTGTCAAACCCGGAACGATTGGGCTTGTTTCGCCAGGTATGTGAAGCGAGTGTTTGTCTGAATGTTGGTGTAGCGCAAGAAAGTGCTCCTGGGCTCAAGCAGTCGGGAACTAGCCAGTATCTTGGACAATTATGGAAGATGGGGTTGATCCGTCGTCTGCGATCTGGTCATTACGTCAATTATTATGCCGATGCGGAAAATGCCCATGCCTCGATCAGGGATGTGGCTATCGCTTTGCAGAATAGATTTCGTGAAGAATCTCGAACCCAAAGTTGTGACGAATGTTATGTTCAGGTGATGCGTGTTATGGGGAATGCCATGCGGGCAAGGATTGTTGGCAAACTTGCGAGAGAGGGATTGATGACGATTGATTATATTTGCGATCGAATGGGGATGAATGCGAGAATTCTCAATCGCCATCTCAAACCGGCTATTGACGCTGGTCTGGTCGAGTGTGATGTAAATGGATTTCTCAAGCTAAATAGGCCAACTGACCTAATAGCGCAATTGATATTAAAGGGTGCATATTGATGGTACAAATATTATAATATTTGTTCAAGTGATGGATTCGACATCATCCAATAGTGAGAAGGTTGCTTTCTTCCGTTCGTTATTTGACGGGCGGAATGATGTTTTTGCGAAACGGTTTGAAAACTCAAAAACCGGTAAGAAGGGGTATTCGCCTTACTGCGAAAACCAGTGGAAACGTGGCGTGTGTTCGTTGGCTAAGGGGTGGAAATGTTCAAGCTGTCCGAACAGAAAATTTCTGCCGTATTCAGAAGAGATTGTCAGATGGCATTTGCGAGGATTTGATTCGCAGAACAAACCGTTTGAAGTTGGCATCTATCCGATGGATGCGGATGAGACTGTGGCATTTGCCGTTATTGATTTTGACAAGTCAACATGGCGTCGAGATTCGCTGGCAGTTGTACAGAAAGTTCGTGAGGTGGGTCTACCTGTTGCGATAGAGCGTTCGCGTTCAGGGAAAGGCGCTCATATATGGTTTTTCTTTTCCGAGCGAATCAGTGCGAAGATTGTGCGTGCCGCATTGTCCTATATTTTGACTTTGACGCTGGAGACGCATCCGGAGATAAGTCTCGATTCATATGATCGGATTATTCCCAATCAAGGAACATTGCCGAAGGGCGGCTTCGGCAATCTGATTGCATTGCCGCTTCAGGCCGCCGCACGGAAGAATGATAACAGTGTTTTTGTAAATGATGATTGGGTTGCATATAAAGATCAATGGAGATTTCTCTCTTCTATTCGGCGAATAGAAAGGCATGAAATATTTAGTTTGGTTGATCGTTCCAAAAATGAACATCGAGCAGTTGTTGAAATGGGACTCACGAGCAAAGATGAGATACAACCATGGACGTCATATTTACCGCTTTGGTCGACCGGCACTTCGACCAGAGAAAGTACAGAAGCGTTCAGAATGCCAATTGATGTGGTATTAGCAAACCGCATATATGTGTCGCAAGAGAAACTCTCCGATGAAATGCGGGGTAGACTAATTCGTGCGGCTTCTTTTGTTAATCCGGAGTTTCAGAAAATTGAAAGGATGAAACATTCTGTTTATGGTACGCCACGGATCATTGCACGAGCATTAAATGGAGAGAAGTATCTTGAACTGCCTCGAGGGTGTTTAGAAGAGGTCAATCGGATCTTATCTGAAGGTGGTTTTTCTGCACGTATTGAAGATAAACGATATAGCGGTGTTCCCCTTGACGTGACTTTTCAAGGCTGTTTGCGTCCAATGCAAGAAGCGGCCATTGGAACTATAAAAAAATATGACAATGGGATATTGGCTGCGGGCACCGCATTCGGTAAGACAATCGTTGCGATAAATATGATTGCAAGACGAAAGGTCAATACGCTTGTTCTTGTAAATCGACGGCAACTGCAGACTCAATGGATTTCAAAGATAGCTGCATTTCTGGACATAGACGAAAAATCGATCGGCAAGATCGGCGGCGGATCGGATAGATGGACGGGATGCATAGATGTCGCATTGATTCAAAGTCTTTCTCGAAAAGGGCATGTCGATTCTCGTATTAAGGAGTATGGACAAATCATTGTTGATGAATGCCATGCTGTTGGAGCGGAATCTTTTGAGGCGTTGCTTGATGCCGCTCCGTGTAGATATATTCTTGGTCTTTCGGCTACTGTTGTGCGAAATGACGGGCACGATCCTCTTGTCATAATGCAGCTTGGACCGATTCGACATAAGGTTGATGCAAAACAGTTGGCAACCAGTGCACCTTTCGCACATACGGTTTATGTCCGTCAGACATCGTTTCGAATGCGGCGTCTTCGTGAGGATGTTGAATTCAATTATGCCGATATGATAAAAGAATTGACTTCTGATAACGTTCGTAATCAACTTATTGCGGATGATGTTGTTGCTGCGGTTGCGGAAGGGCGTTCGCCGGTCATTCTTACGGACAGAAAAGAGCAAGTGCACATTTTTGAAAATCTGTTGTCTGGTCGGGTAAAACATGTTGTCGTCATGACCGGAGGTATGGGGATAAAGGTGTCTCGGTCTAAATTTGAGGAACTCAAATCCATAAAAGATTCTGAAGAACGTGTTATCATTTCCACTGGTTCTTACATCGGGGAAGGGTTTGATGATTCAAGGATGGATACGCTTTTTCTTGCTACGCCAGTATCCTGGAAAGGACGCCTAACGCAATATGCCGGACGGCTTCATCGCTTGCATGATGGAAAGAAAGAGGTTCGCATCTATGATTATCTGGATTCCAACATAGCAGTGTGCGAAAAGATGTTCGAGAAACGGCGGACGGGGTATGATGCGATAGGCTACACGATAATGGTACCGAAGGGAGCGACAGAAGGGTGGCCGGCTGATGTGGTACTTCCTGTCGAACCAAAGTGGAACGAGCGTTTTTCAGCAAGTGTTCGGCGTCTTTGCAGAGATGGTGTCGATGTTGCACTGGCAGATCTGTTTTTACGGGCGACATTGTCACTTTCAAGGGATGATGATGAGAGATGTAGGATAAATTCCAAAGGTGCGGTTTTGCGATTCTTCCAGAAGCGGCTTAATACCCTTAATGGGCAGATGGGGCAATTTAAGGAAGGTGTGCGGTTGCCTATATCTTGTGGGATAAATCCGCACATTGAGGTTGACTTGTGGAATGATGAGAAAAAATTTGCAGTGATGCTCGATAGCAGGGAAGAACTTTCAGATGTTGAACTGTATCGCATTGCAAGATATGAAGATGCTTTGTTGCATAAAACCGGTATAAAAGTTTTTCGGTTCTTGGTCGAGGATGTTTGCGAACGGTTGCATGATGTATTGCATCAAATCACCCATTTGCTATAGTTGTTTTCATGCCCGTCGTCAGCGTTGTGTGCGTGAATGTAAGTAGAGATTATGAGAAGGGTACTTGCTGACGGTACAAATATTATAATATTTGTTCTGGATGGGTTGGTGCGAACAAGGTTTTGGATGGTGAGTGGATTCGTCTATATAAAAGCGGTAGTTGGGTAGAGGTTTGTCTTGATTTTAGCAATAGCCCATCTTTTCCTCAGGAAGGATTAGAGAGTTGTGGAAATGAAAGCTATGGTCTTAGTGGGGTGAGAGGGCTGGACTATAACACTATAAAGCTAAAATTTGGTAGAATATCGCGATATGATTTATGGAAGGAAATTTGCAAGGTGGCGTTATGACAGTATGGATTGTAAATCCATTTGACAATCTGCCGACTGAGGGCAATAGACCGCAGCGCTATTGGCTGATGGGGAGGGCATTTGCCAAGGCTGGGCATAAGGTCGTACTTTGGTCTAGCGACTTCTCCCATGCGACCAAGGCGAAACGGAAGTTTGTGCGCGAGTGCGACGACGGTTTTGAGGTGCGGCTTGTGCCGACGAGGCCTTATCCGAAGAACATCTGCCTGAAGCGCATCATCAGTCATTGGCATCTTGCAAAGGACTGGCTGCGGCTTGCACGGACGGAGAAAAATCGGCCAGATGTTTTAATCGCCAGTACTCCACCGCTTGGTCTTTGTAATGCGGCGAGGAAGTATGCGCATGAGGTTAAGGCTAAATTCGTTGCTGACATAATGGACGCATGGCCGGAGACATTCTACCGAGTTGTCCCCAAGTGGATGCTTTTACCTTTAAGGTGTGTTGCTCGGAAGATATATACCAAAGCGGATGCAGTTAGCGCTGTTTCCAAACGGTACATCGAACTAGCCAAGGGCTATGGCGCAGCTGTTCCGATGCACTGCTGCAATCATGGGATAGAAATCAGGGAAGAGGGTGGAGTAAAGAGAGAAGAGGGGAGAGCCTTGAACCTTGTGTATATTGGGGCGATGGGACTCTCATATGATTTGGAGACGGTGATAGATGCGGTCAAATCATTAGAGTGCGCGACGCTTGACTTGGCGGGGAGTGGTCCCAAGGAAGCGGCATTACGGTTTCAAGCTGCCGGATGCGAGCGAATCCGCTTCCACGGGTATCTCGGAGATGTGGAGCTTCGTGATCTGCTGTTGAGAAGCACCATTGGCATCATTCCGATGTTCCCTGATTCCTGCGTAGGCATTCCCTACAAGCTTGCGGATTATGCCGCCTGTGGACTCAAGGTAGTTGAATCCTTAGGGGGCGAAGCGGGAGAACTGGTCGCAAAGCACAAGGCAGGATGTCACTACAATGCCGGTGATGTCGATTCCTTGCGCGAGGCGATTCTTGCCGCTTCCTGCATAAAAGATTCAAATCCTCAGGCCTTCGCGGCGCATTTTGATGCTGCACGGATAATGTCAGAATATGTCGGATGGGTTGAGGGCGCTTAGAAGGCCTTAATGTTTGGAAAGTTAAGTTGGCGGTTCGGATATGACAGGTTGAGGCATCACCAGTTGAGCTCATGCGCATATGGTATAATATGCGGTTATGGGAAGATTTGAGATAACAGGAAAGAAGACCGTATCCGGGGTGCACAGGGTGCCGGGCAACAAGAATGCCGCCCTGCCGATGATCGCTGCGGCTCTTCTTACGTCTGAACCGGTTACACTCGAGAATCTGCCGGACATCGAGGATGTCGCGAGCATGCTCGAGTGCGCTCGGCGTTTCGGGGCGACCGTCACGCGCCGTCCGCAGTCCAACTCCGTCACAATCCATGCGCAGCGCCTGAAGACTGCGCGTCTCGATCCGTCCCTTGCCGCGAAGATCCGCACCAGCATACTCTTCGCCGGTCCTCTTCTTGCGAGGAAGGGCAAGGTTTCCCTGCCGCCGCCCGGAGGGGACGGCATCGGCCACCGCAGGCTTGATACGCATTTTGAAGGATTCGAGGCACTTGGAGCCAAGGTCAAATACACAAAGACCCGGCTTGTCCTTGAAACAGGGAAGGGCGGCACGGCCTATCTCAAAGGCGCGGCGATCGTTCTGGACGAGGCGAGCGTCACGGCAACCGAGAACATCATAATGGCAGCCGCCCTTGCCGACGGCGATACCGTGATCTACAATGCCGCCTGCGAGCCGCACGTCCAGGATCTCTGCGCGATGCTCAACGGAATGGGGGCGCGGATTCTCGGCGCCGGCACGAACAGGATTGTTGTGCACGGCGTCGAGGAGCTTCATGGTACGGTTGCGCGGATTGGCTCTGATCTCATCGAGGCGGTCAGCTATCTTGTTGCGGCGGCGATAACGGGCGGCGCCCTCACGCTTGAGGGTGTCGATGTTCCGCAGTTCGCGATCCTTGCAGGTCCTCTGCGCAGGTTCGGTCTCAAATGGTCCGCCAATATCGAAAAGTGTGTGATTGAACTTCCCGCAAACCAGCGCCTTAGGATGCGGTACGATCTCGGCGATGCCATACCGAGCATTGCGGACGGCCCTTGGCCGATGTTTCCGAGCGATCTGATGTCCGTGCTGATAGTGCTTGCGACCCAGTCGCGCGGAACTTGTCTGTTCCACGAGAAGATGTTCGAGAGCCGCATGTATTTCGTGGATCACCTCATCCAGATGGGGGCGAAAATCGTCCTTTGCGATCCGCACCGCGCCGTCGTTACCGGACCTTCGCCGCTGCGCGGAACCACTGTCACGTCCCCGGACATCCGTGCTGGTATGGCGCTCATCCTTGCCGCGCTCTGCGCAAAGGGTAGGACAACCATTCTCAATGCCGGTTCCATCGACCGTGGCTACAGGGCCGTGGAGAAGGAACTGGGTTCCCTTGGGGCAGACATAAGAAGGATTTCAAAAACATGAATCTCAAGAATTCCATAACAATGGCCGCCGTTGCGGCCGCAACAATGGCACAGGCAATGAAACCAAACGACACAATCCACAACTTTACCGTCAAATCGTCAATCGAACTCCCTGAGGTTCCGGGGCGTCTCTGGCGCATGACCTACGAAAAGAACGGCGCAGAACTCGTCTGGCTTGAGCGCGAAGACGAGAACAAGACGTTCGCAGTGGCTTTCAAGACGGTTCCGGAGAACGAGACCGGCGTTGCGCACATCATGGAGCATTCGGTCCTCTGCGGATCGAAGAAGTATCCCGTGAAGGAGCCGTTCGTCGATCTTCTGAAAAGTTCGCTCGCGACGTTCCTCAATGCAATGACGTATCCGGATAAGACCGTCTATCCGGTCGCAACGCGCAACAACGCCGACTTCCTCAACCTCATTGACGTTTACATGGATGCGGTGCTGCATCCGCTGTCCATCGAGAACCGCATGGCTCTCGACCAGGAAGGATGGCACTACGAATTCGACGACAAGGGCCGGCTGATCCGCAACGGAGTCGTCTATTCTGAGATGAAGGGCGTGTTCTCGAATCCAGACTCCGTGGCGTTCTGGGAGACGATGAAGCTTCTCTTCCCCGACTGCTGCTACGCGCACGAATCCGGCGGCGATCCTGATCACATTCCGGAGCTCACCTTCGAGGAGTACAAGGATTTCCATTCCCGCTTCTACCATCCTTCGAACTCCAGATTCTTCCTGGACGGCAAGGTGGACTTGCCCGCCGTGCTTGAAAAGCTCGATTCCTTCCTCAAGGACTATGGCCGCATCGAGGTGAATGCCGACATCCCGATTCAGAAGCCGGCTGCGCAGAAGGCTACGGTAAAGTACGAGGTCGCGGACGATGGAAAAGACAAGTATATCCTTGTTGATGGTTGGGTGATCGGCAGGTTCGATGAACGCGAGAAGCAGCTTGCGTTCTCCGTTCTCTCCGAAGTGCTTACCGGCTCGAACGAGGCTCCGTTGAAGAAGGCTCTTCTTGACAGGGGATTGTGCGAGGATGTCGAGATCGGCGCGGAAAGCGTCCAGCAGATCGCCGCCATGCTCACGATCCGCAATACGTCCAAGGAGAAAGTGGAGGAGTGCCGCAAGGTCGTCCGCGAGACTCTCGAAAAGCTCGCAAAGGAAGGTCTGGACAGAAAGCGCGTCGAGGCTGTTCTCAACAAGTGCGAGTTCCTTGTCCGCGAAAAGGACTCCGGCTCCTATCCGCGCGGGCTTGCGGTCCTCGAAGCCGCGCTTGAAGGCTGGATGTACGGCGGCGATCCCGCGGAGGGATTCCGCTACAGGAAGGTGTTCGATTCCCTTCGCGCCAAGATCGCGACAGGCGGGTTTGAGCAGTATCTTCGTGAGATGCTTATCGATAATCCTCACCATGCGGAACTGACGCTTGAGCCTTCCAGAACGATCGGCGACGAGCGCAGGAAGAAGGATGCGGACGAACTCGCCGCCATCCTTGCCGGATGGGACGAAAAGAAGATTGCGGAGGTCAAGGAAAATGCCGCCAGACTCAAGGAATACCAGAAATCCACGGATCGTCCGGAAGATGCGGCAAAGCTTCCCAAACTTCAGGTGAAGGATATTCCAGCTAAAGGCGAGGAGATAAAGATTGCAACCGCGCTTCAGGACGGATGCACCATAATCCGTCCGAATGTAGGGGCGGACGGCATATTCTACCTTGAACTCTACTTCTCGCTCGCAGACCTCAACGGTGCGGAGCTGGCGGAGGTGCCGTTCTTCGCCACGCTGCTCGGCGAGCTTGCCACGACCAACTTCGGTGCGCTTGAACTAAAGAGCGAGATAGACGCAAATCTCGGACGCTTCTCGATCGGCACCAAGGTGTTCGACGCAAAGGGCGTCGCCACGCCGTACGTGTGCGTGCAGATCGCCGCCCTTGAGGCGAAGTGGGCGGACGCTTTGCGCATAGCGAAGGAGGTTCTTCTCGGAACTAAGTTCAACGATGTGAAGGCGGCGGACGATCTGCTCAAGCAGGTGCGCCAGGATATGGAGCAGGGCATTGCGGTGTCCGGAAACCAGTATGCGATGCGTCGCGCCGGGGCGCGTCTTTCCCGTGCGAACGAGATGGACGAAATAATGGCCGGTATCGCCCAGCTGCGTTGGCTTCAGGGGGCGAAGGTTGATGCCGCGATGCTTGGGCGCTATGCTGAGTTGGCGAAGCGAGTATTCACCAGAAGCCGTCTTTCCATCTGCCTTTCGGACAATATGCCGGAGGCGAATGCGGGTGAGGCCATTGCGGTCTGGGCGTGCGGTGAAAAGGCGGCTCCGATCGGTGACGGCTGGAAGTCAGGACTTCCTGAATCTAAGGGTGGCGAAGGTTTCTCGATTCCTGCGGAGGTCGCGTATGCCGGTGTCGCCTCTCGCCTCCCGAAGGGTGTGGAATATCACGGTTCGCAGATCGTTGCGGCGCGCATCCTTACGCTTGACTACCTTTGGAACGAGATCCGCGTTCTTGGCGGCGCATACGGAATGGGACTTGTGGTTCGTCCCGACGGCGATGTGCAGTACATGACGTACCGCGATCCTAATCCTTCTCGTTCGCTCGAAAAGATCGCTGAAGCCGGAGCCGCGCTCAAGAAGTTCTGCGAAAGCGGAAACGACATCGACAAATATGTGGTTTCAGCCATCGGAAAGACAGAACCCTACCTTTCTCCGCGTCTTGAGACTCAGAGGGCATCCGAGATATATCTTTCCGGTCGCACACCCGAAGAGGTTGAGCGCGTGAGGGCTGAGATACTCGCCACGAAGAAGGATGATGTTATACGCTTCGCTGAAACGCTTTCGGATATTGCCAAGAAGTCATCCACGTGTGTTGTCGGAGGCAAGAAGCCGCTCTCTGCGTGTCCGCTTGCAACGACGGAAAGCGTTACGGCGGAGAGGTAAGCCGAAATGGAACGCATTGACGAATATGTTGCGTGGCTCACCGAGCACGGCGGCGATCTTTCCGGACTAAAGTTCGCGGTGGATTGCAGCGATGGTTCGGCGGGGATTCTCGCGAAACGCCTTTTCCCCGATGCCGTCGTCATAAACGATGTGCCGGACGGCACATTCCCGCACCACAGTCCGAATCCGCTCAAGGCGGAGGCGAGGGCGCAGATCGCCGCCCTTGTCCGCGAACAGGGGTTGGACTGCGGTGTCATATTCGACGGTGATGCTGACAGAGCGATGTTTGTTGATGAGAGGGGCGAGTTCATCCAGCCCGACTATCTCATTCCGGTTGTGGCGGAGACGTTCAACGAGAAGGGTGTCGTCATCCACGACGTCCGTACGAGCAGGGCGGCGATAGAGCGTCTGAAGGAGGATGGCTTCACCCCGGTAATGGGTAAGGTGGGGCATGCGTACGCAAAGGTTCTCCTGCGCGAGACGAATGCAATATGCGGCGGCGAGCTTGCCGGACACTACTATTTCCGTGATTTCGTCCACTGCGATTCAGGTGAACTTGCCGCGCTTCGCATATTGAGCGCGTTCGCCGCCGCAAAAAGACGAGGACTGAAGGTGAGCGAATTCATGGCTCCTCTGCTCGACAGGTATGCGAACTCCGGAGAGGTGAATTTCGAGGTTCAGGACAAGGCCGCCGCAATCGAACGCATTCTTGCCGTCGCGAAGACCCTTGCTGTCGAGACCGGGCGCAGCGATATCGACGGATACAGGCTTGAGTATGCCGAAGGCTGGATCTCGGTGCGCCAGTCGAACACAGAGCCGTATCTGCGGCTTATCGTCGAGTGCGATACGCGTGAGCGGATGGAAGCATGGCTCGCCACACTCTCATCCTGCTGCAAGGCTGATGTTGTTTAATAGAGTTGGAGATATGAATTTTGCTTTAGGCAAAATTTCCCCCAAAGGGAAATTCCGCTCTTCATCTTCACCTAAAATCTTCACCTAAAAACCAAAATCCAAAACCTTTGACCTACCGTGGCACAAAAGCATGGTGGAAGGAGGGTGCTTCGCACATTATAAGAGCTATTAACCGCATTGTTTCAGGGAATATGTCAGCACGTTGCATCAGGGGGTGTGATGGGGGGTAGATACAGGCTAAAGCGTTTTGGAGTACTAGGGAATGTGCTTTGGAATACCGACTCTGAGGCGTAGGTCATGGATGAAAATTGGGGTGGATATGGGTGTAAGGATGGTTTGCCATGGGTGAAAGAACTTAGAGCCTACGGTGTAAGGTCTTGAAAAGACGTCTCTTTGCGCTAAAAAGACGTCATTTCAAGTGCTTTCACCCGTAGCTGAGGTTTCTTTCACCTGTAGCTCAGGAATCTTTCATCAGCTGGCGGTACATTTTTCATATCAGGGGGAGGTGGTTGGGCTAGCGCTTCGCCATTGAAGGATCCATTGCATTTTCTTTGCTTGCATTAAGTGAAGGATATGAGTATAATTAGAGGCGTTTTGTTTATGGGGGATTGTACCCTCAAACGGCAAAACAGCAGATTTTCCGCACAGGAAGGAGCATGTATCAT
>JAGBFY010000090.1 GCA_017936245.1 Kiritimatiellia bacterium | reverse complement strand
GCAAGCCGTATCTTGAATGGCACATGCCGAAGGAACTGAAGACGACTGCAATCCAGATCGTATATTCAGGCGGAAGCTACACGGGGAACAATCCCGATGGTTTCGAGGTTGCGCCTGTCCGCCGCTATCTCAATGCAAAGGGCATGGCGGTCGTCACAATGAAGTACCGCACACCACGTCCGTTGAACGGACTCGCCAAGCATACGACGGCATGGCAGGATCTTCAGCGCGCCGTGCGCGTTGTCCGCTCCAAGGCTGCGGAGAAGGGACTTGACCCGAACCGCATCGGCATAATGGGTTCTTCTGCCGGTGGACATCTTACGCTCATGGGCGTGACGTCGTCACGTAGCCGTTCCTATACGGGTGTCGATGCAATAGACAAGCTTCCCTGCAACGTGCAGTGGGCGGTTGCGATATATCCCGCGTATTCGCTTACTGACGGAGCCATGAAACCCAATGCCTACGGCGGCAACGAGGATGATGCGCGTCTCGTTCCTGAATTTGCGTTCGATCCCGATACATGCCCAACCCTCTTCATCCACGGTGATGCGGATGGATGGGCGGCAATGAACTCCGTGAAGTGCTGGGAGCAGATGCGCAGGATGGGCATTCAGAGCGAACTTCATACGCTTGCGCTCCGCGGACACTGCTTCCAGAAGAAGGCTTCTCCCGGAACGGGCAGCTACACATGGCTCGACCGCATCGGCGAGTTCATGAACCAGCAGAAGATATTCGTTCCGGCAAAGACGAATAAATAACGGCAACTGCCGGTAGAAATGTCCATCGTGAAGAATTCCCGTATTACGCTGTTTCTGCTTGTCGCCTGCTTTGCCCTTTGGGGCGTGGTGAACAACATGTCGGACAACCTTGTTCCGGCGTTTCAGCGGATCTTCACGATGGATCAGTCCCGCGCGGTGCTGGTGCAGGTGGCGTTCTACGGCGCCTATGCGGTTCTCGCGCTTTTCACGTCCATCCTTGTCGAGGAGTTTTCGTTTCGTACCGGAATCCTGATAGGGTTGGGCGTGTATGTATGCGGAGCGTTGCTGTATATTCCCGCGTGCGTACAGCAAAGTTTCGACTTCTATTTCATAGGCATATTTGTGGTGGCCGGCGGGTGCGCGATATTGGAGGCCTCGTCGAATTCATGTATGCTCGCCATCGGAGACTCCAAAAGCGCGATACGGCGGTTGAACTTCGCGCAGGCGATGAATCCCGTCGGATCCATAGTGGGGATATTTCTGGCGCAGAAGATGATTCTTGCGAACCTGAATCCCGCAACGGTCGAACAGCGTCTCGAAATGCCGACGGAGCAACTCAAGGAGATTGTGCATTCCGAGCTTGTGTGGATATGCGTTCCATATGTGGGGCTTTGTCTGGTGATGCTTGCGATCTGGTTCTATTTCCTGCGTCATCCGATCCATACTTCGGTTGAATCGTCTGCGGAGCGCGCTCCTTTCATGACTCGCCTTTCGCACGTTTTCTGGGCATTGGCGCTCACGGCCGCGCCGTTTGCGCTGACCGGCTGGCTGTTCCCCGACATGGACAGGCTTTTGTGGATGCTATGCGGAATGATAGGTCCTTTCTCGTGCATATTTGCGCTCAAGACATACCGGGAATCCTTCGTGACTCTTGTGCGTACGCCTCGGTATGTGTTCGGCATTGTCGCGCTTTTTGCATATGTGGGGATGCAGATAGCGGTATGGACGTGGATGAACGCCTATTGCCAGAAGGAGCTTTCGCTTCCGCCTGATCAGGCTGCCACATATTACCTTCTTGCAATTGCGCTCCACATCATCAACTGCTGGGGAGGTTCGTATGCAATGAAATGGATTGCCCCATGGAAGATAATGGCGGCGTATTGCGTGTTTGGAGCCCTTTGTTCGCTTGGAACCATCTATCTTCCGGCAGATGTCCTTTTCTCCGTCTGCGGCATTCCGTTCTCTGCAAATGTCCTTTCTCTTATAGGCATAAGCGTGTTCATGGCGATACTGTTCCCGACAATCTACGGTATGGCTCTTGGCGGGCTTGATCCGAAGTGCTTCAAGCTTGGAGGTCCGGGGATGATAATGGCAATCCTCGGCGGAGCCGTCATAACGCCATGGATGGCAGATGTGATCAGCGCCAAGGAAAGCGTGTTCTTCTCGCTCGTTCCCATGATGGATTTCACTTGGGACGCAAATCTCCGGACATCTTCCGGTGCGTTGCGCGCATCATTTTTCATTCCTGTCATATGCTTTATCGTGATGTTTATCTATGCAATCGTATTCAGATCCGGAAAACGCCGCTCCGATGGTTGATTCAATCGGTTTTATGGCGACTGTGTCCCAACAGTACCGTTAAGGCTTGGAATATGGTACAATTGCAATTTCATTTAATTTGATTTGCGTATCAAACGCACATACAACCAAGGAGAGGTCATCATAATGAAGAAAATATTGATTGCGGCGGCGGTGACAGCCGTGTCGCTGAGCGCAATGGCGCGTACGTTTGAACTGGCAGCATGGAAGGGCGAGACGGTTTCTGCTGTCGTTCCGGACTTTGTGGAGTTCGGCGAACTTCCGGAGGGAATCGACATCAAGTTCGGAATTCTGCGTCCCGTCAAGTATGCTCCGGTTCCCAGAAGCATCCAGCGTCTTGAATGCATGGATCGCGTGGAATGGGAGCAGAAGCCGTCATGGTTCACCAAGTGCTTCGGCTGGATGGGCTTCTCTTCCGATGTGAACGTAAAGGAAGGTACGCAGCGCATCGTCGAGGTCAAGGTTCCAGCCGATGCGAAGCCTGGCATCTACAAGTGCGGAGCGATGGACGTCCGCGTGGTCGACCGCGTTCTGCCGCCCGCTAAGGACTGGAAGTTCTTCCTCGACCTCTGGCAGCATCCGTGGGCGGTCTCCCGTTACTTTGACGTCAAGCCGTTCTCCTCTGCGCACTATGCCGCCATGAGGCCGGTGTATGAGACCTTGGCTTCGGCCGGACAGAAGACCCTTACCGTGACGCTTCTTCCTGAGGCGTGGGATCACCAGTGCCGCGATGCGTACGGCACGATGATCGGCCGCGTGAAGAAGGCTGACGGAACATGGGAGTTCGACTATTCTATCTTCGACGAATATGTGGAGTTCGGTCGCTCCTGCGGTCTCGGTCCGGACATCGCCTGCTACACGATGTGCCCTTGGGGCTATGTCGTTCGCTGGAACGATGAAAGCGGCAAGCAGCACAGCGTTGTCGCTAAGCCGGGCACCCCTGAGTTCAAGGACTACTGGGGCGCGTTCCTCGTCGATTTCGCCAAGCACCTCAAGGAGAAGGGCTGGTTCAAGGATGCGTTCATTGCCATGGATGAGCGTTCCATTGCTGATGTGAAGGAAATCGGATCCTTCATCCGTGGTCTCGTGCCTGACATGAAGGTCGCAATGGCCGGCAATCATCTGCCTTCCGAATATGGTACCGTAATCGACAACTTCTGCATGATTCTCGGCAAAAAGATTGATGCGGCATACCTTAAGGAGGCGGCGGAACGCCGTGCGAAGGGCATGACCACCACGTACTATGTCTGCTGCGGTCCGCGCTATCCGAACACGTTCATGTCGAGCGGTCCCGGCGAGGCATTCTGGCTTGGAGCTTATCCGGCGATGTGCGGTCTTGACGGTTTCCTGCGTTGGGCGTGGAACAGCTGGCCGCAGGATCCGGTTCAGGATGCCACATACTGGGGTTGGCTCGCCGGCGATACATATCTCGTATATCCAGACGGCTCTCCTTCGCTTCGCTTCCTCGAGCTCCGCAACGGAATCATCGCTTCCGAAAAGGTGCGCCTCTTGAAAGAGAAGGGGCTGTACAAGGCGGAGCTTGAAAAGCTCGCATCGCGTTTCGATCCCGTTGAGGCGGCTGCCGGCAAGAGCAACTATGTGAAGCTTCGTACCGACACGCTTAAGATTGTCAATAAGTGAGATCGTTACGCAATTTAATAGAAAGGATCATAATAATGAAGAGATTGATTACTGCAACAGCCATTATTGCGGCATTCGCCGCCCAGGCAAAGGTGAAACTCGCCGCTCCGTTTACGGACGGAATGGTTCTCCAACGTGAAATGCCCGTGCGCGTTTGGGGTACTGCGGATGCAGGCGAAAAGGTTAAGGTGATTTTTGGTGATGCGTCAGTCGATGCCGTTGCCGATGCTTACGGCAAGTGGCTGGTTGAATTGCCCGCGATGAAGGCTTGCAAGACGGGACGTACGCTCGCGGTGAACGACATCCGCATTTCTGATGTGCTTGTCGGTGAAGTGTGGATGTGCGCCGGTCAGTCCAATACCGATTGCCCTGTATGGGGCGCAAGCCCGCGCTATCGCGACGCATGGGGTTCCATGATGCTCATGACAACCGACCGTCCTCTCGTCCGTCTCGTAAAGACGCCCAAGGCAATGGCTCTTGCGCCCAAGCTTGACATCAAGGTTGAGTGGATGAAGATGACGCCTGCGCTTTGGGACGCGTGGAAAGCCGGTAAGGCGATGCCTTCCGCAATGGGATACTACTACGCTCTTGAGCTCGCAAACGCTCTCGACATCCCGATCGGCCTCGTTGATTCATCGTGGGGCGGTACGAACGTCGATACGTGGACTCCCCGTTCCGGATACAAGGGGCTTTCCGGACTCGACATCGAACGCGACTGGAAGATGGTTCCCCAGAAGGACTGGAAGCCTTCCATGGCGAAGGGACCTATCGGTGCCGCTCACAAGCAGACGTCTGCACTCTGGTACGGAATGGTCGCAGCCTACACGCCGATGTCCGTCCGCGGTTTCATCTGGTATCAGGGGTGCTCCAATTCGCGTGAACCCGAGCGTTACGCGAACAAGATGCAGGCCCTCTACAACGGTTGGGCGACCGAGTTCAAGAATCCCGACCTCTCCCTCTATTTTGTCCAGCTGGCACCTTGGGGCTTCAAGGACATCGCCCTCATTCAGGAGGCTCAGGCCAAGTTTGCCGCCGCAGAGAAGAATGCCGCGATGGCTGTCATCAACGATGTCGGAAACCTTCGTGACATCCATCCGAACGACAAGCGCACTGTCGCCAAGCGTCTTTCACTCCACGCGCTCAAGCGCAACTATGGCTGGAAACACGTCCAGAACGAGTCGCCTACGCTCAAAAGCTGGAAGATTGAAGGCGGCAAGTTCATTCTTTCCTTCAACGATGCCGACGGCTTCTACGTCTACAATGCCGACCGCAGCCTGACGACCGGGTTTGAGGTCTGCGGCGCAGACGGTGTCTGGAAGCCAGCGAAGATATCCAATTTCAAGGCTTCCTTAAGGAACGGGAAGAAGAGCTATCTCGGTACTGTGGAGGGCAAGGATCTCATCGTCGAGGCTGAAGGCGTTGCCGCCCCGAAGAAGCTCCGTTACCTCTATTCCGCACCGTGGTTCGGCGCCCTGTATTCGGAAGCAGGATTGCCTGTAGGCGCGTTTCACATCGGTGACTGACTGAAGCGATGACAAAGGAAAAACGCGCAAGCTGGTCCGGTTCCCTGGCGTTCGTTCTTGCGGCCTCCGCATCGGCCGTCGGGCTGGGGAACCTTTGGAGATTCCCGTACCTTGCCGCCAAATACGGCGGCGGGGTCTTCATTGCGGTATATCTTCTTCTTTCGTTGACTCTTGGCTTCACGCTTCTTGTCACAGAGATTGCGCTCGGCCGATATTCGAGGCAAAGCCAGCTTACCGCGTTCCGCCAGCTCGGGCATCCGCGCTGGAACTTCCTTGGGGTTCTCTCCACGATAATCCCGCTTTTCATACTTCCGTACTACAACGTCATAGGCGGTTGGGTGGTCAAATACTTTGTCGCCTATGTGAAACTGGTATCCGGTGGCGGCGGACTCGATAACCCTCAGGCGTTCTTCGAGTCGTTCATCGCCGCGCCATGGGATCCCTTCGTGTGTATGCTTCTCTTTACGGTTATCACGTGCGCGGTGATCATCATCGGAGTGAAGAACGGCATAGAGAAGGCGAATCTCGTGATGATGCCGATTCTCCTTGTGATGGCGGTCGGTATCGCCGTGTATGTTGCGACGATTCCCGGTGCCGGTGAAGGAATCAGGTTCTATCTCGTTCCGGACTTTTCAACCTGCGACAATATCGGCAAGGTCGTGCTCGGTGCGATGGGGCAGATGTTCTATTCGCTCTCGCTCGCGATGGGCATCATGATCACTTACGGAAGCTACATGCGCCGGTGTGATTCTGTGCCGAAAGCTTCAGTCCGCATTGTTGCCGCAGATACCTTCGTGGCGGTTCTTTCCGGGTTCATGATTATTCCTGTCGTGGTGATGTTTGCTGCGGCGTCCGGCGGCGGACGTGCCGCGATTGATGCCGGTCCCGGGCTCATGTTCGTGACGCTTCCGAAGGTGTTTGCGTCGCTCGGTTCTGCCGGAATCTGGATTGGCTTCGTGTTCTTTGTGCTGGTTCTTTTTGCCGCTCTTACGAGCGCGATTTCTATGACTGAGGCATGCGTTGCCGCCGTCTGTGACTTCTTCAGGATCAGGCGCGTAACGTCAGTCGTGTTGGTTTGCGTGTGGTCGCTTCTGCTTGGTGCGGTTTCGGCGTTCGGCTATGGGCGCTGGGCGGACTTCAAGCCGTGCGGACTTCCTGCGCTTGAGTTCTTCGATGCGTCGATGAACGTGCTTACTCCCGTTGTGGCGGCTCTCATTTGCATATATGTGGGCTGGGTGCTGCGTCCCAAGCGCATACTTGCGGAGTGTCAGCGCGACGGTAGTGCTGTCGGATTCAAGGTTTTCTATGTTGTGATGGTCAAGTTCGTGGCTCCTGTGCTTGTGCTTGCGATACTTGTCTCTGAGGTGTGCCGTATCTTTGGTATCGGTGGCTGGGCAATCTAAATTAAAGGAAAGAAGAAATGCCGGATTGGTTGGTGTCATTGACGAGGATTGTGAACACTGTGGATGATCTCATATGGGGAATCCCGCTCATTGTGGCCATATTGGCGACCGGCATTCTGCTTTCCGTGCTTCTGCGGTTCAGACATCTTCTGCACCTCGGCAATGCGTTCAGGTATGTATTCCATCAGGATGACGGACACCATGGCGAAGTGAGCGCATTCGGAGCTCTTTGCACCGCGCTCTCGGCTACGATCGGCACGGGCAATATCGTCGGTGTCGCAACCGCGATCACGACCGGGGGCCCCGGCGCGCTTTTCTGGATGGAGGTTGCCGCTCTTTTCGGAATGGCGACAAAATATGCGGAAGGTCTTCTGGCGGTCAAATACCGCGAGGTGGCTCCTGATGGACGTGTCCTTGGTGGTCCGTTCTACTATATCGAACGCGGACTCGGCTCCAAGTGGAAGCCTCTGGCGGTCGTCTTTGCCGTATTCGGCATGGGTGCCGGTCTGCTAGGAATCGGCACCCTGACGCAGGTGCATGGAATTGTCGCGGCGGCGCAGCGGTTCTTTGACCCGGCCTTCAACCCCACCGATCCAGCGACAGGCATTACGGTGCTCGGAACGGTTCAGTCTCCGGCAGTGATGATTGCCGGTATTGTGGTGACTGCCTGCGTTGCGCTTGTCGTCATTGGCGGACTCCAGCGCATCGCGAAGGTGTCGATGGTCGTGGTGCCGTTCATGGCGGTTTCATATACGCTCGTCTGCCTTCTCGTGATGTTTGGAAACTATGAGAAGATTCCGGCTGCTGTCATGACGATCGTCAAGGCGGCATTCGATCCCGCAGCCGTTACCGGCGGTGCGGTCGGTACTATCTTTATCGCGATGCAGAAGGGAATTGCGCGCGGCATATTCTCGAACGAGGCAGGTCTCGGGTCCGAGCCGATTGCCGCCGCTGCCGCAAAGACGAACGAGCCCGCCAAGCAGGGTTTCGTCTCGATGACAGGTACGTTCATCGATACGTTTGTGGTCTGCACGATGACGGGCCTTACGATCGTTCTTTCCGGCGCATGGGATCCTTCCCTCAAGCTTGAGGGGGTGAACGTTACGGTTGAGGCGTTCACGCGCGGTCTCGCCTTCCTTCCTTGCGCCGCTACCGTCGTGCCGTTCTTCCTGATGATGGCGCTTGCGTTTTTCGCGTTCACCACGATTCTCGGGTGGGACTACTATTCCGAGAAATGCCTTGAGTATCTTGTGGGCATGAATCGTCCTGTCGTGATAAAGGTCTACCGGTTCCTGTATGTGGCCATGGTTGCGATCGGTCCGTATCTCACGCTTTCTGTTGTGTGGGGCATTGCGGACATCTTCAACGGTTTGATGGCGTTCCCGAACCTCATCGCCCTGATGCTCCTTTCGCCTGTCGTCGTGCGTGTCACCCGCGACTTCCTTGAACGGCGATAGGGCGTTGCCCTCTATGGAATCGCGCCCTGTCATATTGCTGGCACTGCCGTTCTCCTTCCGTGAGGGAGTCGATGAATACAACGGGGTGATGCGATTCCTTCGTGAAAGGAAACTGCCGTGGGATTTGCGGATTGTGCGTCATTCGTACACCGCCGATCTTTTCAGGGAGTTTCCCGTTGACGGCCTTTCCGGGATTATCTGTGGAATGGATTTTATCCAGAGCGTTACCGGATATCTGCCGCACTATCCCTTTGACATTCTTGAACTTTCGGAGAAGCATGGAGTCCCGTTTGTCGGTGTGGATGTGCCTGTGGATGAGAGGTGCAGGTCGGGCAGCGGCAGGACAGTACTCCTTAATGTGAATTCCGCGCAGATCGGAGCCGAGGCTGCGCGGGTGCTTCATGCCAATAACTATGTGTCATACGGATTTGTGTCCGCATTCCCGGACATGGAGTGGTCGAGGTACAGGAAGG
>JAGBFY010000089.1 GCA_017936245.1 Kiritimatiellia bacterium | reverse complement strand
GCTTCACCTTGGTGTGCACATGTGGGGAGATTGGACTCCTGACCAGTCCCGCATTCCGAATTCGCCTGAAGAGTTCGCCAAGATGTATCCGGATGACAAGCTGAACCGGCATGGTGTGTTCCCGAGCCGCGTAACGAACTATCTGAGGGCGGATGAGACTGTATGGCGCAGCCAGACGGAACTGGCCGGAGCCGAAGGGCTCAATATGGTGATAATCGATCTTGGAGAGGCGTATGCCTATCCAAGTCATCCTGAACTTTGGGTGAAGGGCAGCTGGAGTCCTGAAAAGCTCCGGGCGGATCTGGCCCGCATCCGCAGGCTAGGACTCGAACCTGTCCCCAAGCTCAATTTCTCCACGGGACACGACCAGTGGCTCAAGGAGTATCATTACATGACTTCGACGAAACGCTACTATGAGGTGGTTGCCGATGTGATCCGTGATGTCGTCGAGGTCTGTGACAATCCCCGCTATTTCCACATCGGTTTTGACGAGGAGATTCCAGTTGCGTTGGCGGGACGCAAGCTTATGGCCATCCGTCAGGGTGATCTTTGGTGGCATGATCTGTTCTACGTCATCAATCAGGTCGAAAAGAACGGTTCCCGCGCAATGATGTGGTCTGACATCATCTGCGGTGGACGTGAGGCGTTCTTGAAACGCATGACTAAGAACGTTCTTCAGGTTCCATGGTACTATGGCAGCGACTTCTCGGCGAAAACCTTGAAATGGAAGCCGGAACTTGAGAAAATGCTGAACAGCTGGAAGTCGCAGGGCAATCTGGCCTCCGCAATTCTCGAACTCGACAAGGCAGGCTTCGACATGATTCCGTGCACTTCCAACTGGAGCAGCGACAAGGCGACTGATGCGATGCTTTCGTTCATCAAGAACAATGTCGATTCTTCGCACGTGAAAGGTCTGATGACCGCGCCCTGGGCAAAAGCCTACAAGGAAGAGAATCCCAAAGTTGAGGCAGGCATCAGGCAGTTCGCCGCCGCCAAGCGGAAGTATTACCGCTAAAATGTGCTTCATTCAAAAACAGACCGTGACGAGTTTGGAAGGCTTCGCTTCAAAACCGTATCGGGCGGCAAATATGCTCTTTGTGTGCAGTAAGCTTTTTATACAGGAGAAATAAATATGGATATGAATAAATTGTTCTTGTGTACAAGTGTTGTGGCTTTGGCGTTTGCAATCCAGAGTGTTGCGGATGTAAAAGCCGGTCCTGCTGGACGTGAATGGGAGGATCATACGCTCCTTCATTACGGAAAGGAGAAGCCGTGTTCGGCTTTTGTCTCATTTGAATCCATAGAGGAGGCAAAGGCGATACGTCCGGAGTTCTGTTCGCGCAGGATGCTTCTCGATTCCGAGACGGAATGGCGTTTCAACTGGTGTCGCCGCCCTGAAGACAGGCCTATCGGATTCTATAAGCCGGAGTACGATGTTTCCGGTTGGGATGTCGTAAAGGTGCCTTGCTCCTGGCAGGCTATGGGGATCAATCCCGAAGGGAAACCCTACGACAGACCATACTACACAAACGCACATTGGCCGTTCGTCGCAAAGTTCCCGGCGAACTCAAACTGCTGGCCGCGTGTCCGCGGACACAAACTGCCCGATGGCTACACCCTTGGATCGGATGAAAATCCCGTCGGCAGCTACCGTCGTGATTTTGAAATTCCCGCCAGCTGGAGCGGCGATGAGATATTCCTTGAGTTCGGTGCCGTCGATTCGTTCTTTTACCTCTGGGTGAACGGCGAGTATGTCGGGTTCTCCAAGTCAAGCCGCGATCCGGCACGATTCAATGTCACGAAGTACGCACGGGTCGGGAAGAACACAGTCGCGCTTGAGGTTTACCGTTTCAGCGACGCATCCTATCTTGAGGCTCAGGACATGTTGCTTCTTTCGGGAATCGCCCGCAGCGTATGGGTGTACCATGTTCCGAAGACACATATCCGCGATGTGCAGTTCACGACCAGACCTTCAGAAAAAGGCGTCTATTCGGGAGCCTGGAATCTTGATATGGCCGTCGATGTTGCAGGAAATGATAGCCACTCCCTTGAGTTCAAGGTTTTTGCAGACGACGGCCGTGAGGTTCCGTTCTCGGGCGTCGCATCCGCCAGGACTTCTTTCCAGTTCGCGAGACCCGCACTCTGGACCGCTGAGACCCCCAATCTCTATACGCTTGTGATTGCGCTAAAGGATGGTGCGGGTACGGTCAAAGAGGCTGTGTCCTTCCAGCTCGGTTTCCGTGAGGTTGAAATCCGGGATGCCGTCAAACAGTGCGACCGCACGTTCCTCGTGAACGGCCAGCCTGTGAAATTGCGCGGTGCGAACCGCCATGAGACATCTCCGCTGTACGGACACTACACGCCGGACGAACTCATCGAGCTCGACGTGAAACAGCTCAAGCAGGCGAACTGCAACCATGTGAGAAATGCGCACTATCCGCAGCCGGACTATTTCTACTACCTCTGCAACAAGTACGGCATATACGTAATGGACGAGGCGAATGTGGAGTCCCACGGGTTTTTCTACGGTCCGGAATCGATATCCCATTTCAAGAGCTGGGAACCCGCCCATGTGGACCGTGTCATGAACATGGTGGAGCGCAACAAGTGCCATCCGTCCATCGTTATTTGGTCTCTGGGCAATGAAGCGGGGCCGGGCGATGCGTTCAAGACCTGCACGGCTGCTGTCAAGGCGCGGGATATGTCGCGTCCTGTCCAGTACGAGCGCAACAACTGGCTCACCGACATGGGATCACGCCAGTATCCGACCGTACAGTGGATGTGGGATTGCGCGCTTGCCCGTGACGGCATGTACCATGTGCAGAAGGAGAACCCGTTGCGCTATCCGTTCCACGTGAACGAATACGCACACAACATGGGCAATGCGATGGGCAATCTCAAGGATTACCAGGATGCGATAGAGTCCACGACCCGTATCTGCGGCGCGGCCATCTGGGACTGGGTCGATCAGGCGATATGGCATGTGACGACAAACGGTACGAAGATTCTCGCCTACGGTGGAGACTTCGGCGATTTTCCGAACGCAGGGGCGTTCGTGTGCAACGGTTGTGTGCTTGCAGACCGCACCGTGGAGCCTGGCTATTGGGAGGTCAAGCATGTATTCCAGCCCATTGTGGCGGAAATGGGTGCAGACCGCAAATCCATCAAGGTAACTAACCGTCACTATTTCCGGGATCTGTCGGCCTACGACTGCCGTCTTACGCATTTCATCAACGGCGAGAAGGTGTCGGCCCGCATATTTGACCTGAAGGTTGATGCG
This sequence comes from Kiritimatiellia bacterium, assembly GCA_017936245.1. Lineage (GTDB taxonomy): Bacteria > Verrucomicrobiota > Kiritimatiellia > RFP12 > UBA1067 > UBA1731. The sequence continues at coordinate 1,619 of JAGBFY010000089.1, read as the reverse complement.
CGCGAAACTGTGGTGATTCCTGTTTCCGATCCTCGCGGCTCGTGGCGCATCGAGTTCGTGCAGAAGGATGATGAAGGATTCTGGCCAAAGGGATGGGTAATCGCGGATGACCAGGTTGATTTCACCGAACCTGAGGTCTGCAAGGAAGACCTTTCCGGCAACCTTGAGTTCGGCTTCGATCCGGCGACCGGCGAACTTGTGTCGCTCAAGTCAGGGATGTTCTTCAAGACGGAACTTCTCAAAGAACCGTTCACTCTCGACATCTATCGCGCTCCCAGCCAGAACGAGCCGTATCAGAAGAAGCACTGGAACAGCGTTGGCGCTGTGGCTCCGGTCAAGAAGCTCGTATCGTTCGATGACCGCACGGCGAACGGGGTGCGCACGGTGAAGTCCGTTGTGGATTATTCAATAACCGGCACTTCGTACCGTGTCAGCACTGAATGGACGATAAAGGACGGCGCGGCCAAGGTCAAGGCGTCGTTTGCGCAGAACGGCAAGCGCTTCGAGCCTGCACGGGTGGGATTGCGTACGGTGTTCGCCAAGGATTCGATCGATGTGCAATGGCTTGGACGAGGTCCGTTCGAGAACTACTCCGACCGCAAGTCCGGTGCGTTCCTCGGTCTTTGGTCTCTCAGTTCAAAGGAGTTCTTCTTCCCGTACGATGTGCCGCAGGATTGCGGCAACATGGAAGGGACGTATCGTGTAAAACTCGACACTGCATTCGACTCGGTCACGTTCGAGACTCTGTCTGCGCCGTTTGCATTCGAGGTGAATCCATATTCGCCAGAAACTCTGACGAAATATGCCCATCCGGCGGAACTGCCTCAAAGTGATTCGACGTTCTTCGGCATCTATGCAAGAAGCAGGGGACTCGGCGGCAATTCCTGTGGACCGATTCCGCTCGCCCGCGACATCATCAAGGATGAGCCGCTTACGCTTGAATTCTCAATCCGCTAATGTGCAGCAGGTTTGCGTTTCAATGGCTGAGAACGTAAAAGTTAGTGTGCGGAATGGTGTAGTGTGGTATAATACGCCCAATTGTTTTTAACGAAAGGTCAAAGCAAAAATGCGCAAGAAAATCATTGCCGGTAACTGGAAAATGAACGTCAAGCCGTCCGAGACGGCCGCTCTCGTCAAGGAGATCGCAGAGGCGACGAAGGATTACGCCAACGTCGATATCGTGTGCTGCACGCCCGCGATCGACATCCCCGCAGCCGTCGAGGCATGCAAGGGTACGCAGGTCGAGGCTGGCGCCGAGAACGCCCACTGGGAGGCGAGCGGAGCCTATACCGGCGAAATCTCCACGGGAATGCTTGTTGACGCAGGTGTCAAGTATGTCATCATCGGTCACTCCGAGCGCCGCCAGTACTTCGGCGAGACGGACGAGACTGTCAACAAGCGCACCCGCGCCGTCATCGCTGCCGGTCTCACCGCCATCGTGTGCGTCGGCGAGACGCTCGAGGAGCGCGAAGCCGGAAAGCTCAACGAAGTCATCGAGCGTCAGATGAACGTCGGCCTCAAGGATGTCGTTGCCGCCGACTGCGACAAGCTCGTGATCGCGTACGAACCCGTGTGGGCGATCGGCACCGGCAAGACGGCTACGCCTGACCAGGCACAGG
>JAGBFY010000088.1 GCA_017936245.1 Kiritimatiellia bacterium | reverse complement strand
GGACTTTGCCGGAAATACTTTCAATGTTGTAGGTTCTGGCGTTACCCCCGGTGCCTGGCAATACCCCTCTATTGTAAGAGGTCAGAGACTGAAGATTATTGTCAGGTAGATTTATTGCTCCGGCAATGATATGTTGTGAGGCAACATTGGTAGGGCGGTCTGATGATGTTAGACCGTGTCAGGATTGAGTGTCTTGACATTTGATCAGACTAATGAGACAATCTACAATAAAATTTCATCTCTATTGCGGAAGTCGAATCCAACGTACAATGAAAGGAAACATAGTGGCAATGCAAAACTGGAAAATTAAGCGCATGGCGGTGCTCGCTGTCGTTGTTTTATCGGCAATCATTGTTTCTTCTAAACAGATAGAGGTCGGCGTGTATGCGGGAACAGGGCCGCGAAGCAATGGGTGTGTGGAATGGTTCCGTCTCGTGAATGCATCGCCGGAGATGAATCTTACCTTGCTTGACGGTGATGCCGTACGATCTGGTGCTTTGGACAAGATCGAATTGCTGGTTATGCCCGGTGGTTCTTCTCCGGCCATCAAGAAAGATCTTCAGCCGGAGGGAACGGCGAAACTGAAGGACTTCATCCGGAACGGCGGCGGATACATCGGCACGTGCGCGGGCTGCTGTCTCATGATGGAGGAAAGCGCCGATGTTACGCGCGGCATCAGTGTGATGCCGTACGGACGACTCGGCAGCAAGGGCAAGTTCATGATGCCGCTTGCCGTTAACGAGACAGGCGCAAAGGCTATGGGCATAAAGCCGGGCGAGTACAAGGTGCGCTACAGTGCGGGTCCGGTGCTGTATCCGACGACGAACGCGATCGAAGGCGCGTCCTTCGAGGTTTGGGGTACGTTCGCAAGCGACTTCGACTGTCCGAAATCCAAATTGCGGATGAATGGGCATGCGGCAATAATAGGCGGCACATACGGGAAGGGGCGTGTCTTTGCGATTGCCTGCCATCCTGAGAGTTTCCCGGTGACACATTTCATGCTCAAGGGGGCGTTCCGTTATGTTGCGGGGCGCGAAGTAACATTCCCGCCGCGTCATCGAGCGGTGCGTGCGCTTTCGGTCGGCTTCTATTCTCCTGTGATATGCGGAACCGAGGTCGCGAGAACGGTTGTTGCGCTTGACAACCTTAAAGGTGTTGATCTCTTTCCTGTTGCTGCCCAAGAGATCGATTCGGGCATGCTTGACCACATAGACTGGCTGGTGCTTCCGGATGGCGTTGATTCCCGCTATTCATCATTGGAGGGGAAGAAGGAGTTTGTCGATGCTTTTCTTTCCCGCGGTGGCAGAATGGCCGGTTGGGGCGTAGGGGCAAAGCATCTTCCAAAAGACGGCAAGGTCTGCACAAGTGGAGCGGATGTTGTAAGCTTCCTTGAGATGGAAGCCGCAAAATAGCATCGAAAATCACGACCATTAATGAAGTGATATAAGTTAAAAAGTGTGGTTAGATATTTGATTAATTGAATGTTTGCTCTCGCTTTTGAAGGGTCTGTCCCCACAAAAGGCAATTAGGACATTACCCCTACCAGCTTAACCTCCTTGGAAAATATGCTTTCCCGTTGTTTGGCACTTATTTCGGGATTGTGGTATAATTCATGGGCATAATGATTATAAGAGGAACATATTTCAGCAGGTTGGCGTCGATCGCGGTGCTGGCCTTGCTGTTTTGTTTGATAGCGCCGTACGGGTTGCGGGCCGCGGAGCCGTGGCTTGTTGAACTTCGTTCCTTTGATGCAATCCAATCTCGCCAGACGCAGATAGGAAAGACTCTCGGCAATGCAATGCTTCCGATGATTCTTGTATCATTCTTTCAGCAGCGGATGGTGGGGATGTTCGGCAAGATGCGAGCTGCTGATCCTATCCGCTGGGCCGGTTATCCCGATGGCAAGGGGAGTGCGGATGTCGTGATGGTGTATCCCACCATCGACAAGGTCGCAAAGATGGCGCTCAACCATCCCGGAGCGGAGAAGATATCCGCCGATACCGTGGTTCTTCCTGCTGACGAGGGGCGTCCGATGGTGACGTATGCCGTGTTCTCCAAGGATTTCGAATGGTGTGCATTCGCCGCAACGCAGGAGCTGGCTCGCCGTGCGCTCTCGGAAAAATATCCCGAGTCAGGTTCGGCGCTCTTCGCCGTTTCGTCCGGCGGTGCGTCCGGCGCGTTTGATTTCGACGACAAGGGCTTCAAGTTCACTGCTCGTGCTGTCACTCCTGAGACGGCGGCGAAACTGAAGGGCATTCCGCTTCTCGGCGTTTTTGCTGAGAGCGGCACTACCCACTATGTGAAATTTGACGATGTGAAGAAACTCGTCACCACACTCTTCAAGGAGATGGCGGTGGCAAAAGGCATCTTGAAAGGTGAAGAAAAGAAATGATGGACAAGAGATACGATTCAAAGGCGGCAGAGGCGAAGTGGTATCCGTTCTGGGAGAACAACGGATGTTTCCGTGATGAGCCCGGGAAAGGCAACGCATATTCCGTGGTAATTCCGCCGCCGAACGTGACAGGCATTCTGCACATGGGGCACGCTCTCAACCAGACGATTCAGGATATTCTGGTCCGTTGGCGCAGGATGAGCGGGTACAACACGCTTTGGCTTCCCGGCACAGACCATGCGGGCATTGCCACCCAGAATGTCGTGGAGAAGGCTCTCAAGAAGGAGGGTAAGCGCCGTCAGGATCTAGGACGTGAGGCGTTTCTCGATCGCGTGTGGGAGTGGAAAAAGCAGTATGGCGGCACAATCGTCCACCAGCAGCGCATGCTCGGCAACTCCACGGACTGGAGCCGTGAGCGCTTCACGTTCGACGAGGGCTGCTCAAAGGCCGTCACCAAGGT
>JAGBFY010000087.1 GCA_017936245.1 Kiritimatiellia bacterium | reverse complement strand
GGACTCCATGGGTGCCGATCATTTCGTATTCATGGGCATTTGAAGGTGAACACGATACACTCAAAAGATGGTTCTCGAAGATACCTTCCGATGTTGATGTCCTGATAACACACTCTCCGCCACATATTCCGGGCAGTGATGTTGATCGCTCTATTCAGACAAATTCGGAGCATTTTGGGTCTGGCGAGTTGACGCAAGCTATAATTGATAAGCGACCGCGCTTTGTCTTTTGCGGACATATTCATACGGGGCTTCATGGTGGTGTTGATTTTGAAGGAAGCCGTGTATATAACGTTTCGCGTCTAGATGAAAATTACGAAATAGCTTACGAGCCTACATGGATAGAGGTGTGATTCTATGAAGATATCAATCATAAGTTTCTCTTACAAACATGGTTTGCCTGAAGATAAAACCGGGAACGGAGGAGGTTTTGTCTTTGTTGTCAGAGAGAGGTAGGGAAAAATGAAAACCGAAGAAAGAATCGTATTCCTCGATTATCTGCGTGTAATCGCATGCTTTATGGTGCTCTTAGCCCATTGCTGCGAACCGTTCTATTTTTCCGAGAATGGCGGATGTCTTCTGCGCAACGCATCAGATGCCATCTATCTTGCGATTTTCGTCTCTGCCTGCGTCGCCTGCGTTCCGCTCTTCGTGATGGCCTCGAGCTATCTGCTGTTCCCGGTGATAAAGCCTTCCGGGGAGTTTCTGAAGCGCAGATTTTCGCGGATATTCGTTCCGTTTGCCGTATGGTCGTGCATCTATTGCGCTTTTGCCGGCGGCGGCTGGAAGGAGCTTCTCTTCAACTTCCCGATGTGCGGAGCGCATATGTGGTTTATTCCTATGCTGATGGGGCTTTATCTAGCAATGCCGGTCATCTCGCCCTGGGCGGAACGTCTAAGTGCACGCGAAATGCGTATTTGGCTGGCGCTTTGGCTTTTCACTACATCCTTCCCGTTCATCCGCAAACTGGCGGTCTATGTCATTGGCAGCACAGGCGGCGGTGCCGAACCTTTTCTTTGGGGAGAATCGCTTTGGAATGATTTCGGAGGCTTTCACTATGTGAGCGGGTTTGTCGGCTATGTGCTGCTCGGGTTTTATTTCCGCAAATTCGTTCCGGAACTTTCCTGGAAGAAGACTCTGTCGATAGCTCTTCCGCTATGGACGACGGGTTGGATTTTCATCTGCGCAGTGTTTCTGTGCCGCATTCCGGCGGAAAACGGTTATCCGGTCGAAGGGCCGCTCTCGTTAGCCCTTGACCTTGAGTTGGGGTGGCGTACCTGCACCACGGGCGTGGCGATGACTGCGGCAAGCGCCTTTCTTATGATCCGCAAGTTGAATTCATCAGGTGTATTCTATCGAGTCGCCATCAAGCCGCTCGCGAAGGCTAGCTTTGGCACTTATCTCGCGCACATGCTTGTACTCGTTCATGTTCTTGCGTGGATCCGTCCGCATTTTCCGACACCGGTGACGATGGTGCTTTCGGCGGTTGTGACATTTGTTCTGACGAGTATTATCAGTATGGTTCTTGGGCGCATTCCGTTCATCGGCCGCTTCATCGCACCGTAAAGTTAAATTCCATTGAGGATGAAAAGCGGAAGTCATTCCGCCCGAAGTGAATCACTTCACGCAAGAGGTCGGAGATGGGCTGTAATCATATCTGCGAAATGACATTGATCTCTCTCGGCAAATGAAAGGAGCGACATGATGAAAAATTCATTCTGTCCGCTTTACATCACCAATTTCTTCGGGACGCTTAACGACAACTTCCTGAAGACTCTTGCGAGTTTTACGGTCATCGGGTGGATCAACGATGAGCGCGTCAAATCAATAGCAATGGGTGTCACGGCCGGAGCACTCGTTCTGCCGTACATTCTCTGCTCACCGCTTGCGGATCGTCTGACGGCGCTTTGGCCAAAGCGCAAAATCGTAGTTGTCGCGAAATGGGCGGAGCTTCCGATAATGGCAGTTGCGATAGCGGGATTCATCCTGAAGTCGCCCTGGTTCGTTATCGGGGCGGTACTGCTGATGGGGCTTCAAAGTTCTCTCTATTCGCCTGCGAAGTATGCGCTTATTCGTGATATCGGCGGAACAGAGCGCATTTCCACGGGCATGGGCGGAATGGAAGGTGTTTCGTTTTTGGGCGTTTTGACGGGGACTGTGGCGGGCTCTGTGGTTTCGGATGTGTCAGGCGAAATGCTTCGATATGGCTGTCTTATTGGGTTCGCAGTGCTCGGGCTTTTGGCGAGCTTCACAATCCGCGCGGAAGAAGAGCTGAGCCGCACGCTTCATGCGATCAACCCTGTGCGCTATCTTCGTCGTGCTTATCGTATGGCGAACCGATATGATGGGCTTAATGCCGTGATCTTCACACTTTCAACCTTCTGGTGGGGCGCGGCAATGCTACAGATGGGGCTTTTGATCTACGGCAAGACGGGACTTGGCTTGAGCGCGACAGGGACGGGGGCATTCCTCTGCGCGGCGGCAGTCGGTATCGTTCTTGGGCAGGTCGTCGCCGGCTTTGTCGACAGGACTCGCTTTTTGTTGGGTTATACGCTTCTGACGGGATGGATTGCCGCCGCGCTCTTGACTGTTCTTTATTTTATGCCGAGGTCTCCGGTCTGGTTCGGGGTTGCTCTCTGCCTTCTTGCTTTTGATCTTGGATTTTTCAAGCTGCCTTTTGACGCCGAAATCCAGAAGGTGGTCAAGGGGGAAAAGCTAAATACGATGCTTTCGTATTTCAATCAGGTATCGTTTCTTTTTATGCTTGCTGCGAGCGGATGCTATGCGCTCATCAGCTGTCTAGCGGGGCCTAAGGCGTTTCTGCTACTGCTTGCGGTCGCCTTTTTTATCGTGCCGCTCTTGTTTGTGTTCAGCTATCGCCCGGTTCTTCTTTGTTTCGGTCGCTGGGTTTTTGCGAGGCGGTATAAGGTCATTGTAGATGGAAAGGATGTGATGGATGATATAGATGCTAAAGG
>JAGBFY010000086.1 GCA_017936245.1 Kiritimatiellia bacterium | reverse complement strand
GTTGCCCAATGGTGAGATTGTCACGGTATCTGGCTCTAAGTGGCTTGTGGCTGATGGCATTAAGCCGGCTAAGGTCGCTTACAAGAAGGGCGAGTTTACTATTACCGAAGGTAAGAAGGGCGCTGGGATTGCAAATCCGTCCGGGCTTAAGCTGACCTATAAGTCTAAGGATGGCTCGTTTAAGGGTTCCTTTACGGCCTATGGCATTGTCAAAGGAAAGCTTAAAAAGCATAAAGCATCAGTCGAAGGCGTTCTCGTTAATGGCGTCGGCTACGGCACAATCACCATTAAGAGGATCGGTACTTGGGCTGTAACGATCAAGTGACGTCATAGCTCTATCTACGAGCTTCAAGATAAAAGGTGCGCACTTCTCTCTTGAGAGGTGCGTACTTCTTTTTTTTTTGAACTCTTTATTTGCTGAATGCTGCCGCGCCTGAGAACGGCAATGTGAAGTTCACTATCATGCCGAAGGGCGGTGGCGAAGGGACTCGCCGCGCGGATGCTTGCGCACCCTTCGGGTTCGTCATAGCCGAATCTTCCCTTCGAAGCGAAGCTTCTTCGGCGCATCTACCAGCCTCTTCTTCCGTGTGAAGATGAAGTGAGGGCGGGGAACCTTATCCACAAATCTTCACCAATCTTCACAAATCAGATTTGTGGAGATGAGTGTTGATTTGTGGACGATGGGGAATGTTGCCATCCACCTTCGCCAAGGCTACGGTGGACAGGATGTGTTGCCAATGCCAATTTTCAATGTGGAATAGGGAGGTGTTAGGAGTTGGTTGGTTCAAAAGGTTTGGAAGGTACTAAACTTTCTAAACATCCTAAACCTTCTAAACTCATATCTTCTTTTCCCGAACTCTCTCTCTTCACCATTACCTTTAATTTTCACCTAAACTAGTACACATGGCTTAGAACAGTGTGCCGGCCGCCATGAACTTCGGAAGGTTTTTGTGGATGATGCCGTCTCGGTTTTGGATCGGGTCGTTACGCGTAAGGATGTATTTCGGGTAATTGTCTCGGATTTTGCTTAGCGGTGCGTATTCGCGGTCTTCCGTTTCGCGGCTCGCGGCCATCGTCATGCAGGCTTGGACATAGGAATACTCCGAGTCTCCGCGGCGAAGAATGAAGTCGCATTCAAGCTTTCCGATACGTCCGATGCTTGTCGAGTATCCGTGAGCGCGGGCATACGTGAAGATGACGTTTTCAAGGACAGGACCGTAGTTGATCCGTGTGTCGGTATTGGTGGCGAAGTAGAATCCGAGGTCGGAGAGGTAGTATTTCTGTTCGCCGCCGATGGAAGAACGGGATTTGAGGTCGAATCGGTTGCATTCGTAAAGAATCTTAGCGTCCTTGAGAACCTGAATGTAGCGGTGCAGCGTTTCGCGCTTGATCTTTGTGCCGTCCTTATGGAGAGATTCAAGGATGTTCGAAAGGCTCGTCGTTGTGCCGAAATTGTTGATAAGATATGTCTGAACCTTTTGGAATACGGAACGGTGTCGGATTTTTACACGGCGTTTGATGTCTTTTTCAAATATCTCGGAGACAATGCCGTTTATGTATGTCCGGCGATCTTCGGCAGAATCATATTGAACGGCTTTGGGAAATCCGCCTTCGCGCAGGTACCGGTCGAATTCTTCCACGAGGTCGTCGGCGACAGATTTTCCGAGGAATGTCTTCATGCCGAGATATTCGTCGAAGGTGAGAGGGAACATTTCAAATTCAAGGTAACGTCCCGTCAGTTTTGTGGTAAGTTCTCCGCTGAGAAGGTAGGAGTTGGATCCGGTGATGAAAATGGAATGACGGCCTTCTTCGCGGAATGCGTTGATTACCTCTTCGAATCCTTTTACGTTCTGGATTTCATCAATAAAAAGATATGTCACAGCGGTGTCAGATGTGTTTTTGTCGATAAGCTGCTCAAGGCTGTCCGGTGTTTTTATGGATCGGTAAGGTCTGCGATCAAGGTCAAAATAGACTATATGTGCTTCGTCTATGCCATTAGCGCGAAGTTCATCGGCAATAGTAGACATCATACAGGATTTTCCGCAACGACGGACACCAGTTATCACTTTTATGATGTCGGTATCGTTGTAGAAACCTCTGATCTTGTCGAGATAGGTTTCTCTTTTGAAGTAGTTCATGGCTGGAAGTATAGCAAAGGTGGATCGAAAGAGCAAGTTAAGGGGGTAAGATTTGTTTGTAATAGGAAAATTACCCCTTTAGTTTCGATGTTTGTGGCGAATTTCACATGGTGCCGAAGTAAAGGAGGATGCGTTAGTTTATAATGCGTGAGCCGTGCGTTCTGCTGGTGCCGTGCGTTGTATGAGAAGGTTGTCAGTCAAGCTAATGTTGCCAGTACCAGTTTTCAATTCCAATGAGGTAGTGTCGAAAGGGGCGGAAAGATTTATCCGGCCGCATCTGTTCTTTGCACTATGGGTGCGGACGCTACGAAAGGGACGGTAGGCTGCGACCGCTTGCGAGGGCACGGACCACGAGGGATGCTCCGCTTTGGCAGTCGCCGACACAATAGATGTTGGATTCCGGTCTGCTGACGAGCGTTGTCCTTGGCGTTTGGGAGAGCGCGAGCTGTCGGACGATGGGATGATCGGACGGCACTCCGGTGAAGCCCATCGCCAGGAGGACAAGGTCTGCTTCGATCGTCTCTTTCGAGCTGGCGCGGGGTGTGAACCTGACCGGCTTGCCGTCCGCGGTGAAGTCCCAGTCGACGCTTTCGACTTCCACGCCGGTTATCCGGTCCTTGCCGAGAAATCTGAGCGAATTCAGGCTCCAGCGCCGTTCGCAACCCTCAAGGTGGCTGGAACTCGTCCGCATTTCATAGGGCCAAAGGGGCCACGGGGTTGATGGACTGCGTGTCGTCGGAGGTTTGGGCATGATTTCGATCTGCGTGACTGATTCCGCTCCGTACCGAATCGCCGTGCCGACACAATCCGATCCCGTGTCTCCGCCGCCGATGACGAGGACGCGTTTGTCTTTTGCGTTGATGGGATTCACCGTCGTCTCGCCTGTCAGAAACCGATTCTGTCCGCCAAGGAATTCCAGGGCGAGATGGATGCCGGAGAGATGGCGTCCGGGAATTCCGAGATCGCGCGCAGCCGGAGTGCCGATCGCAATGACGATCGCGTCACTCGTGCGCTTCAGATATTCGGCGGAAACGTCGACGCCGACTTCGGTATCCGTCCGGAATATGATGCCTTCGGCTTCGAGAATCTTCCGGCGGCGCGTGATGACGGATTTGTCGAGTTTGAAGTTCGGGATGCCGTAGCGGAGAAGTCCGCCGATATCGTGGCTCTTCTCGTAAACCGTGACGGCCCAACCTCTGCGGCGAAGCGTGACCGCCGCGGAGAGTCCGGCGGGGCCCGCGCCGATGACCGCGGCCTTCTTTCCGTTTTCGGACGCGGGCGGACGGGGGAGGACCCACCCGTTCGCAAAGGCGGTTTCGATGATGAGCTTCTCGCTCTGGCGGATCATCACCGATTCTTCATCGAGCTGATGGGCGCAGCAGGATTCGCACAGCGCCGGACAGACTCGGGCGGTGAACTCCGGGAAGTCGCTGTTGACGGAGAGCAGATCGTACGCCTTGCGGAAGTCGCCGCGGGAGACGGATCGGTTCTGCTCGGGGATGAGGTTCCCCAACGGACATCCGAAACCGTGGCAGAAGGGGACTCCGCAGGATAGACAGCGTTTGGTCTGGGGGCTGATTTCCCCGACGGACAAACGGCGTTCGACTTCGTGGAAATCGTTTTTGCGTTCGGCGACAGGACGGTAACAGTCGTGGATGCGTTGCATTTCAGTTCTCCTTTACGGGAATGACCTTGACGAAGCGTGGACGGTAGGCCGTCCAGTTCTCCAACAGGCGTTTGCCGAGCGGTGAGCCGGTTCGGCGTATGTGTTCGCGGATGAGATCATGCAGGTGGTGTTCGTCTCTGGAGTTGACGTCAACCGTGGCAAGGTCGATGGAGACGAGATTGCAGCGCAGGTCGAAGTCTCCCGCTTCATCGAGGACATAGGCGGTGCCCCCGGTCATGCCGGCGCCGAAGTTGACGCCGGTGGGACCGAGAATCACGACTTCGCCGCCTGTCATGTATTCGCAGCCGTGGTCGCCGATGCCCTCCACGACCATGGTGACGCCGGAATTGCGGATCCCGAAGCGTTCGCCGGCTTGGCCGTTCAGGAAGATTCTGCCGCCGGTCGCACCGTAGGCGATGACGTTGCCTGCGATGATGTTGTCTTCGGGACGGAACGACGATTCACCGGGCGGCTTGATCGCGATGATGCCGCCGGAGAGTCCTTTGCCGACGAAATCATTGGCTTCGCCTGTGAGGTTGAAGGTTATGCCCGGGCAGAGGAAAGCCCCGAAGGACTGACCGGCGGTGCCGTTGAAGTTGACGGTGATCGCATCATCGGCGAGAGCGCCGTACTTTGCGGAGACTTCGCCGGCGAATTCGGTTCCCACGGTGCGGTCGGTGTTGCGGACCGTGCGGTTGAAGGAATAGGGTGAACCGGGAAGGGGGCATTTCTCAATCTCCGGTATCAGCTGATGGCGATCGTACGAGTCGAAAACATAGGGATTGGCCCCTTCGGTGAATTTCGCTTCATCCCCTTGTTCCTTCACGAAGAATCCCGAGAAATCGAAACCGGTCTTCGGGTCTGCGTTTTTCAGGAACTCCGTGCGTCCGACAGCCTCGTCGAGCGAGCGCAGTCCGAGTTCGGCGAGATGTTCGCGTGTCTCCTCCGCGAGAAAGCGGAGGAAGTTGACGATATGGGCGGGACTTCCCGCGAAAAGCTTGCGCTTCTCGACACACTGGGTCGCGATGCCGACGGGGCAGGTGTCGCAGTGGCATCGACGGTCCTGAATGCAGCCGAGAGCGACAAGCAAAGCGGTTCCGAATCCGAATTCTTCGGCGCCGAGCAGGGCTGCGATCATGATATCGCGGCCGGTTTTGAGCTGTCCGTCGACCTGCATCTTGACGCGCCCTCTCAGTCCGTTCTTGACAAGCGTCTGCTGGGCTTCGGCAAGTCCAAGTTCCCAGGGGAGCCCGGCGTGCTTCATGGAAGTTAGGGGAGCCGCGCCCGTTCCGCCGTCGAAGCCGGAGATGAGAACGACGTCCGCGTGGGCCTTGGCGACGCCCGCGGCGATCGTGCCGACACCGGCTTCCGAAACGAGCTTGACGCTGATGCGGGCTTTATGATTTGCGCAGCGGAGGTCGTAGATCAGCTGGGCGAGGTCTTCGATCGAGTAGATGTCGTGGTGTGGCGGCGGCGAAATCAGGGTCATACCGGGTCTTGCGTGACGGAGCCTGGCGACGAAATCGTTCACCTTGTGCGCCGGGAGCTGTCCGCCTTCGCCGGGTTTCGCGCCCTGGGCCAGCTTTATCTGCAGATCCCTGGCGCTGCGGAGGTAGTCAAGCGTTACGCCGAATCGACCGGAGGCGACCTGTTTGATGCCGCAGTCGGCGTCTGTGCCGAAACGTTCGCAGTTGAGTCCGCCTTCGCCCGAATTGGACATCGAACCTATCGAGTTGAACGCCAGCGCGATCGCCTCGTGCGCTTCCGGAGAGAGGGATCCGAGGGACATCGCTCCGCCGACGAAACGTTTCATGATCGATTCGGCCGGTTCGACCTGCGAAATGTCGATCGGTGAGGTCTTGGCGAAGGCGAATAGACCGCGCAATGTGCAGCTGCGTTTCTGCGCGGCATCGACGGCGCTGGAGTATTCCTTGAATTTCGCGTAGTCGTTCGTGCGGACCGCCTGCCGGAACGCGCTGACGGTCTGTGGTGTCCAGAGATGGTCTTCGGTTCCTTTGCGATAGCCGTACAGTCCGCCCACGGACAGTGAACAGGTCGCATTGGACGGTGGACGTTCAAGCAGATCGCGTTCGATTTCCCTGAATCCGCGTCCGCCGATTCGGGATGGTGTGCCGGAGAAGTAGCGCTCGACGATTTCGGCGGCGAGGCCGACAATCTCGAAGATCTGGGCGGAGCGATAGCTGCGAAGAGTCGAGATGCCCATTTTCGACATGATCTTCATAAGTCCCTTGTCGACGGCGCTGATGTAGTTGGCCGCCGCGGTGACCGGGTCGTTCGGGAAGAGCGAGGAGATGGTCTCGAGCGCAAGGTACGGGTTGATCGCCGTGGCGCCGTAGCCGAGCAGGACGGCAAAATGATGGACCTCCCGGACCTCGCCCGACTGGACGATTACGCCGGTCGAGGTGCGAAGCCCCGCGTCTACCAGGGCGCGGTTGACGGATGAAAGAGCGAGAATGGCCGGGATCGGGGCGTCGGCGGATGCGCGGTCGGAAAGAACGATGATGCGCGAGCCCGAGCCGACGGCTTCAACGGCGCGTTTGCCCAGATCCTCAAGGGCGACATTCAGGGGCCCGGAAAATTCGGTTGAAAGCGTCGTGACCGGATAGCCGTAATCGCCGACCTTTGAAAGCCGGTGGAGTTCGTCGTCCGTCAGCACCGGGCGGTTGAGCCTGATGAGATGAGCGTGTTCCGGCGTTTCTTCGAGGATGTTGCCGTCGTTTCCGATATAGGTCATGAGCGACATGACGAGTTCTTCGCGAATCGGGTCGATCGGCGGATTCGTGACCTGGGCGAAGAGCTGGTGGAAGCAGTCGAAAAGCGAACGGCGCTCGTGTGAGCGGCACGCGAGAGCGGCGTCGTTGCCCATCGATCCGACAGGTTCTTTGCCGTCGCGGGCCATCGGTTCGAGGATGAGATCGATATCCTCCTGCGTATAGTCGAAGCGCTGCTGCCGTCTGACGAGGTCTCCAGGCACCTTCGAGGGGACGATTTCGGAGAAAAGTCCCTGGATTTCGATGTGATTTTCCTCGACCCAGCGCCGATAGGGGCGGCGACGGGCGTAGCGGGTCTTGATCTCGGCGTCTTCGATCAGGCGGTGCTGAGGGAGGTCGAGGAAAATCATCGAACCCGGTTTGACGCGACCGTGGCGGACGATGTCTTCCGCTTTGATGTCCAGAACGCCCGTCTCCGAGGCGAGGATGAAAAGATTGTCCTTGGTGAGCGTCCAACGCGCGGGTCTGAGTCCGTTGCGGTCCAGTGCGGCTCCGGCGGAGATGCCGTCGGTGAATGCCACCGCCGCAGGGCCGTCCCACGGTTCCATCAGGGCGGAATGGTATTCGTAGAAGCCGCGTACGTCGTGTCCCATGTGGTATTTCTCGCCCCAGGCCTGCGGCATCAGCATCAGCATCGCGTGGGCGGGATCGCGACCTGCCGCCACAAGAAGTTCGAAGATATTGTCGAGCGAGGCGGAATCGGACTGGCAGTCGTCGAT
>JAGBFY010000085.1 GCA_017936245.1 Kiritimatiellia bacterium | reverse complement strand
TACCGCGACAAGTTCGGGAACACTCCGGCGTTCCGGGGCATAACGATGAATGAAGCGATCTCGATGCATTTTCCCGGAGGGGAAAAGGAACTTGCGGATTTCGCGGCGGAGCTTGTGCGGACTCTTCGCGCCAACGGAGGGAATGCTGAGGTGCAGATATGGATTCAGTCGGCGGATTATTGCGACAGAGGCGATCTCAAATGGGAGGATTGGGACGCCGAAAGGAAATTCCGCGAAGCCGGAGTGGATTTGGCCGCGCTTTCAAAAATTCCGGGGGTCAGACCCGTGCCGTGCGTCCGCCCGGACTGGTTCCGTTCAAAGGTCAAGTGGCGTTCCGATGAGCCGTATTTTCAGGATTCACCGTCCTGGGTGCGTCTTATGCGCCGGAGCGGCATCGAGGTGATGAACGTGCATCGACAGTCGAATCTTGAGATATATCCCAAGATGGGGTTGTGGGAGGCTACCGCGAATCCATGGAGGACGGAGTTCTGGCTGCCGACTTTCAATGTGGTTAACTTTGAGAAGGACTTCCAGTGCTATCCCACGCCGCACGCGCGTCCGCCTTATACTCTGGATTCAGTGGCATCGCTTGTTGCGGACTGCGACATTCAGGATCTGCTGACCGGCTTCTGGGGGATGATGTCCAGCGGCGAACACGACGAATGGCGCAGGTTCTACGGCCAGTTCCGCCGGATTCCCAGGGGCCGCTACGAACTTGCGAAGGGTCCGGATGATCCTGTGGCGGTCCGCAGCGGAGCCGACGGACATTATCTTGTCAACCGTGAACCGTATCCGGTGACGGTGGAATACATTGTCGACGGCATGGCTGAGACTGCGGTTCTGGAGCGGCATGAAATCCGTTTCGTCAAAGGGCGCGGAGCCTGCGGCAATGTCAGGGTGGACAGGATTGCGATTCCGGAAACGGAAAAGGCCAGACATCTCGAAAATCTGAAAAGGCTTGAGTCCGGAGCGAAATCGGCGCCGGACGATGCCGCGCTGGTCCGTGCGGCGAAAGAGGCGCGGGCGGCTTTTGAATCTGGACGCTTCCGGCAGTTCAGGGCGCTCTTCAGTCTCGGCGCAGTGAGAAAACTCATGCACCCGGAACTGTTTGTAAAATAGTGTTGAGCACAGCAAAAAGAAAGGGAACGGAAAGATGAGAAAGGTAATGCAAACCATAGCGGCTCTTGCGGCTTTGTCGACAATGGCCGCGACCGAGGTTCACAGCGTTGCGGAACTGACGGATGCGGTCAGGTCCGCTTCTCCCGGCGATACGATCCGCCTTATGAAAGACGGCAGCCCGTACGTGTTCACGGATGCGTCCGCCGGTATGGGTATGGGCGGATATCAGAGCAAGACACCGTTTCTGCTCATCATCGACAAGAATCTGACCATAGAAGGAGAGGACGGTTCATCGCGCTCCACATGGACAGATCATGCCGAGCCGGTTGTCATCGACGGCAATGGAGTGGGCGGATTCGTTCATGCGGCGAAAGATAAAAAGGTGACGCTGAGAAATCTCACTTTCACCGGCGGAACGGTCGCCGCCAATTACACGGCGCCCGTATACAGCGCAGCGACCTCTATTTCAGATCCGAATGCGGATGTCGTCTGTACCAACTGCGTGTTCAGACAGAATTCGGGATCGAACTATTCCGGTGCGTTTTGCTCGGTGATTCAGGACTGCCTTGTCACAAATAATTCGGTATGCGCGTTGCGCGGATGTTACATCGTAGGATGCGACATAGTTGACAGTGCGGTGGCTCCGGTCTCGTTTTCCTCCGCGTACGACTCTACATTCCGCGCAATCCGCGCCGGACAGCTCGGCATGGACTCTGGCATGGTAGTGTCCAATTGTACAATCGAGGCGAATGCGTTCAACTACTACATAGCGAACGCCGGTGTTTTCATGGACTGCATGATGATGGATAACACTGTCGTGAATGCCAATCAAAGAAACCTTGTCGGATCAGGGATGTCCGTTCAGGGATGCACGTTTGAAAATCATTCGCTTGGCTTTTCGCGGACAATACTTCCTCAGTCGTATTCATGCACCAACTGCACGTTCAGGGGCAACACGTGCAAGTATGTGGCGTACAATCCGCTGAATCTTGTGGATTGTCGATTCGAGGACAACCTTGGAGAGGGCGGCGGATCGGCGGTCTATATCGACGGTACTGTCTCCGTAAAACTTGACGGCTGCACGTTTCTTCGGAACAAGGGCGACTATGCCAGCGGATATGGTGGGGCGATCTACATGAAGCGTACGTCATCCGCCCTTTGCAGTCTTGTGGCGACGAACTGCGTGTTCGAAGGGAATAATGCCAACACGGGCGGGTTTGGCGGAGCCATATACAACGACGATTCGGCGTTGCCGCCAGGCGAGCAGCCCTGGGACAGTTGTCTTGTGCAGGATTGTACATTCACAACGAATGCCGCCGCGCATGCAGCGGGCGTATACGGCGTCAAGGCGACAGGCTGCAGATTCGACCGGAACTTCAGGCATCATACGGACATATCCTACCATTTGGGCAATGCGGCGAGGAGGTCGTATTTGGTAGGATGCGACATAAACGAAGGGGATCTTTATTCATGTGTGGCGGACCGTTGCGTCATTCATGATGTCCCGGACAAAGTGCATAACATATTCCGCGAGTATACGAGAGTGACAAACTCATTGATCGTCGGATGCAGTTTGGCTGATGGTGACGGTACTCTCTATGCTGCGCCGTATCTTGCTTTCGATGCAGAATTCGTGAACTGTACCATCGTGTCCAACCGCATGTCTACATATGCTGTTCCGGGTGCAGAGGCTGATGAAACGAATACCGTCTCATTTGTCAATTGTATCCTCAACTGCAACAGCAACAAATTTTATGAAACCGACTTTGATGTATATAAGCCGATGGCGGATATGTCCGATATGCAGGAGCGGATTATTTTCTCGAACACATACTACGGTAAAGTAGATAAATATATTGACATCCGGGAGGGGCGGCTTGATTTCGCGAAATTTTCCGCGAAGACAAACGCCCCCAGTTCGCTGGCGGTCTGCGAAAATCCGAAGTTCGTCTGGCAGGTTGCGGATGCGGCAAGGCGTTATCCGGCGGAGCCGTTGTGGGCGTTGTCGTACAGATCTCCGCTTCTCGGCGCGGGTGCCGCCGCAGATTGGATGCGCGATGCCGTGGATCTTGAGGGTCGTCCCCGCCTCCGCGACGGAAAGGTTGATCCCGGGTGCTACCAGTGCTGGCTTGTACCGCCGGGAATGTCCATTGTGGTGAGATAAGGAGAAGGCTGAAATGATGTTATCGGTTTTTGCGGTTGCGGGCGCAGCTCTCGTATGGGGCGGACGCGAAGGGCGGATTGCGGTGGTGAACCCTGCGGTTGCGGCGGAAGAGGAGCGGGGTAATTTGTTGTCTCTTCGTGGTGAGTGGGAGTTTTCCGCGAAGCAGATGAAACGCGCGCCGTTCCGCACCGGGATGTGGGAACACTACTACAAGATGAAGTGGTGGGATGCCCGTAAGATCAATGTGCCGGGCTGCTGGGAGGCGCAGGGTGTGGGGGAACCGGGCATGTCGGAGTGCTGGAGCGCGGTGTGGGACTCCGCCCCAAAACCGATCCGGAACAAGCTCGTCGGCGACGGATGGTACCGCAGGACGGTGGAGATTCCTGCCGGATGGACAGGAAAGCGCATCTGGCTGAAGATCGGCGGTGTGAAGAACCGCGGATGGTTCTGGGTCAACGAGACTCCGGCGGCGTTTGTCGAGAACTACTGCGGAACGTGCAAGTACGAAATTACGGATCTTGTCGTTCCGGGGTCCAACGCCGTTTTCGCAGTGCAGGTCAACAGCGATCCGCCGTGCAGGAAAGGCATTTTCAATTACGTGCACCGCTGGGGCGGCATCGTCCGAGACATCGAACTGGAGGCTACGCCGCAGACTTTCATCGATGACGCCTGGGTGCGCGGCGATTTCGATGCACAGTGCGCCGAGGCGCATGTGACGGTGGCTGTGGACGCGCAGGACGCGTGCACCGGACTGATTCGCGTCACCGTCGAGGGGAAAGTCGTCGAATGTCCGCTCTCCCGTTCGCAGACTCTCAAACTTCCTCTCTCTGATTTCCGTCCCTGGTCGCCGGAATGTCCGAACCTCTACACGGCGCGGGTCGAACTGGTGGAGAACGGCAAGGTCGTGCAAACGCGTCTGGAGAGGTTCGGCGTGAGAAAGTTCGAGGTGCGCGGCAAGGAGTTCTTCCTCAACGGCAGGCCGTTTTACGTTCGCGGTTACGGCGACGACTGCACTTATCCGGTATCCGGTATGTCTCCGGTCGACCGTGACTTCCACCGTGCAAATTTCGCCAAGGCGAAGGAGGCAGGGTTCAACTATGTGCGTCTGCACACCCACTGCGAGGTTCCGGAATATTTCGATGCCGCCGATGAACTCGGCATCATGGTGCAGCCGGAGCTGCCGTACTACAGCGATGTGCCGTTGGAGGGGTTTGAGTTCGATCCGGTGCGCGATGTCACCGAACTCTGGCGCAACTACCGGCGGCATCCGTCGTTTGCGACGTATTCCGGCGGAAACGAGGGGTCGTTGGGCGGGAAGGCGTTCGACGAGGCGTTCCACAGGTACGTCAAGAAGATGGATCCGGACCGTCTGAAGATAAACGAGGACGCTGAGATGGCGTGGGTGAATCCGCCGGAGTCGGCGGACTACACAGGTGGGCCGAAGGTTATGTGGAAGCGCGGTTCGTTCGATCCGGACCGTCCGTTCGTGAATCACGAGTACCTGAACCTGAGTATCAAGATCGATTCACGCGACGAGCCGCTGTTCACCGGCGTATGGATGCCGCCTGTCACGCGAAAGTCCCGCGCCGCATGGCTTGCGGACAGGGGTCTGTCCCTTGAGTGGGGCGACAGGCTGCAGGATGCCGCACACGCGCTTCAGCGCTGCTGGCAGAAGATCGGCGTCGAGCATGCCCGCAAGGATCCGTACTGCGACGGGTATCATTTCTGGACGATCGTTGACGTGCCTGTCGCGCAGCAGGGTTCATATACTTCCATTGGGCTTTTCAATTCCTTCTGGATGCAGAAGCGCGGCGGATTTTCCGCGAAGGAGTTTGCGGTGTTCAATTCGCAGCGTTGTCTTCTGCTTGATGTCGCGGAAGACAGCCGGGTGCTGGTTTCAGGCGAGACGCTTGAGGCGGACTTCCTTTTCGCCAACTACGGCGACGGTGAAGTGGAAAGCGGGAATCTGGAATGGAGTCTCGGAGAGGCGAAGGGAGTCGTGAAGGTCGCCGCAGTGCCGGTAGGTCCTGTGCGCAACGTAGCCTTGGCGAAGATCCGTGTGCCGGACGTGCGCAGGCCGGTCAGGATTCCGCTCGTCGCGACGCTGGGCGGCACGTCCAACAGCTGGGATTTCTGGGTGTTCCCGAAGCGCACTGTGCGTGATGGAAGCGACCTCGCCGTGTCGCCGTCCCTTGTTGCGGCGATGGAGGGGCTGTACGAAGGCTTTGCCGTTCTCGGAACGCCGGAGGCTGCAAAAGCGCGTGTCGTTGTTGCGGTCGGGGATTCGACGGAGTCTATATCGGCGCTTGCCGACGGACGCAGAGTCGTCGCGGTCGGGAAGATCGGTGAAGAGCGGAACGTCCGGCTGGGCTGGTGGTGGATGAGGGATCAGATCGGCACTGCCCTGCTGAATCATCCCGTGTTCGGGGATCTCCCTCACGAGGGCGTTCTGTCTCCGCTTCTGTTCAGGATTGTCGGTAAGGGATTTCCGCTTATCGGCGGCAGACGCGACGAGAACGATCTTTTCATGGTGGGCGAAGGCGGTTCGGACTGCTATACCTATCTTGCGCGGAGAAGAAAGGGTAAAGGCGTTGTGTACGAGAGTTTCGGACTGGATCTTCTGTCCGGTAAGCCGGAGGGGACTGCGATCCTTGACGGAATGATCGACTGCGCGAGGGGTGAGTGATATGCCGGGAAGGTTTGTTGTTGTTGCGGCGGCGGTGATTGCCGCAATGTCGGCGGTTGACGGACAATGCGCCGAAAAGCCGCAGGTGCGACCGGTTCATATTGAAGAGGCGTCGCGAAAGCCTGCCGAAAGGACGTCCGATCTTCCGGAAATCCTGTTGATCGGCGACTCCATACGCATTGGCTACTGCCGGTATGTCGAGCAGACGCTGCGCGGCAGGGCCGAGGTTAAGTGGCCGAAGGAGAATTGCCGGAGTTCGCAGAACATTCTGATTTCGCTTGCATTTTGGCGGGGACTCGTCGCTTCACCGAAGATTGTGCAGTTTAATTGCGGACATTGGGATGCCGCGCACTGGGACGGCGACGCGTCTCCTCTGACCACGGTTGATGAGTACGGCAGGAACGTCCGGATGATCATCCGTCGTATTCGCCGGTATTGGCCTGAAGCCAAAATAGTGTTCGCCACCACGACGCCGATGAACCCCAATGGCCGGTTGGGGGGAAATCCGCGCACCACACAGTCCATCAGGCTCTACAACTCCGAGGGCATACGGGTTGCGCGGTCTGAAGGCGTCGAAGTCAATGATCTGTTCGCCGTCACCGAGAAATGGCCGGCATCCGATTATGCCGACTACTGCCATTTTACCAAGTCTGCTTCCGAAAGGCTTGGGAAGCTTGTTGCCGCTCGGCTTCAGAAAGATCTATAAATGGCTACGACCTCCGTATCTATGCGTCACTGCGTTAGACCTATAGATGCGGCAATTAAATATTGTGACACAATAACGGCATTGTCCCCAACGCGCCGTGGCGGACTGAGGACAGCCCGCCCTACCAATTTTGCCCCACAACATATCATTGTTGCCCCATAACATATCATTGCCGGAGCAATAAATTCGGCAGTTGGGCGGTGTAAATAAACGGTTCACCATTGAAAACATTGGGTTATGTGACATTTTAGCCTTTCACCCATTTGCTGAAACCCGGAAAGCGATTTGAAACAATGTTTCCAAGGGTGAAATGATTTTTTTGAAGTTTCAACTGCCGAATTCAGGTTAAAATCCTGCCGAAAAATTTAGATTTATGCCCCATCAATATTCATCCGTACCGTAATCTTGACATTGCGTCGGAAGTTTGGTATTCTTCGATTGCTTGATTTTTGAAGGGAGTTATGGTTATGAAAAGAAGTGATTCAAAATTAGGAATGGAAGCTCCAATTGCCGTTAACAGCCGCTTTTGTGATTCGGAGCGTGAGTCCATTCGCAAATTCAATGCATGGATGGCGAAATACGAACCTGTGGAGCGGAAGATTCATGACGAACGCGCAAGGCGTGCCGAGTCAAAACGCCACCGTGCGACTGCAAAGCGCAAAGCCTTCGGCGATTTATGTGAAATGACCGATGGTATGGCGAAGTTCTGTCGTTATCAGGGAATATCGTTGGAAGAAGGCAAAAGACTGTTGAATTATTCCCGGCCCTCGATGTATACGATGGGCTGGGTGACGTTATTTGAAATTACATGGCTAGCGGCATCATTTCTCCGAAAGGAGCTCACTAGACGCATAGATCGCGCAAAACATGAAGTAATCAGGCCGTATTACTACGAACAGGAGCGTATCCGCCGCCAATCGCTTTCTGAAGAGCGCCGCAAGATTCGTATGCGTATGACGCTCAACGCCTGCCCCACGAAAGAGGAGATTCTTGACGCTTGGACAAAGGTAAAGGATTCAAATGAGGCACTGCTTCGCTTCGGCAGCTTGATGGAAGATTTAGAATGTTATGTGGATAATTCGCTTCTCCGGGATGAAAATGGTGCGATAATCGGGCGCCGCTCCGGCATAAAGGGCTGGCTACAGATGGAAATACCGGCGCTTTATGTGGTGTATTCAAGGGTAATGGCTTATAAAGCGGCGGCAAAGCGGATGCGGCAAGTGTTGGATATATGCGATCCTCTGCCGCTGTCTGCGGTGTTGGGTGATGAAACGCCAGTTGCTGAAAATGCTAATTCCGCCGAGAAACAGCACTTTGATGTCGGCAAAACTGAGATTATAGGTAAAGAAGCATCAAAACAAGATTATGGTGCGGATGAAATCTTAGGAAAGGGGATAAAATGCGGAGGGAAGCGATTGTGTGAGGTGGATGAAGTGGATATACTGCGGGCGAGGGCGGTATATGTAGAAGTGATGAGACCGGTAGGGAATGGGAAGCGCCGCCAGACAGCACTTGTAGAACGACTGGTGTCACTGACCGATCCGGAGATGGTAGAAGAAGCCAATATGCTGGAAAGCTGGAAGGCGAAATACAAACGCAAGATTACGGTGCGGACGAAATCATTGTGGGAGCGAAGGTTGAAGAGCGATACGCGGGAGGTTAGTTGTGGGTGATGGGGGATGCGTAACGCGGGATGGGAGTTGGGTGATGAAACGTGATGCATTCTAGCATTTCCGGCCACAAATGACGTGACTTGAACGGTGATGAAAATGATCCACAGAGGTAATTGTTGTCTGTGGTATAATTTCTGGCATGACGTATGTGCTGCTGACAGAAGGTACCGGTAAAGGGGTCCATGAACGGACGAATGTATCCGTCCTTGCTGAGGCATGTGTCCAGGACGCGCGGCAGTGCGTCAATCTTGAACGTGGGCCAGGGACGAAGATAGGCGCCGTAATCACTGGGCATATCTTCGGGTTTGGAACGGTCAACATCGTGCTGCGCCACTATGAATGGCTGGCGCAAAGGTTCCGTCCGGCGGAAGAAACCAAAATCTTCATTTTTGGTTTTTCGAGAGGTGCGCTTGTCGCCCGTGTGCTGGCCGATCTGATATGCAACTGCGGAATTGCGACAGATGCATATGATGCACGGAAGGTGTTCAAATGGTGGATGGGCGGACACTACCCCGAGGCCATCAATGCGTTCCGCAAGGAACGGCGTCTGCTGCCGGGCCATGTCGATTATCTGGGAGTGTGGGATACGGTCGATTCATCGGTTGGTATAGATGGAGAGAGGCACAGGCGCGTTCCGGACAAGGTCGGGTTTGCGCGCCATGCGGTGGCGAGGGATGAGAGAAGATGCTTTTTCGATTATGTGCCGATGGAAGGGGAGAACGTTGAGGAAGTTGTATTCCCCGGCAGCCACAGCGATGTCGGTGGCATTTATCCTGACAACCATGAAGTGGCTGATGTCGCGCTTGGCTGGATCGCTCAGCCAGCCATCGACCGTGGACTGCGGATCAAGCCGGGAATCGAATTCAAGAAGGATGTGGATCCGTCATCGGTTGTCATCCATGATTCGCAGGACGAGGCGACCAATATATGGGGATTGCTTCCGTCCCCAACGCGGGTTTTGACGCACCTTCGCGAGCATCCGCTGTGCAAGGTGGTGAAGGCGATGATATGATGACCGGAATCATTGCTATCCCATAGCTAAAGATTTCTGAGTAATAACACATGATTCCGTGCTTATGGCGCGGAATTATTTTACTTATTGAGGTTGTTTTCTAAACGCGTGTGTTGATGGATTTTGTTATTTCCCTTAAAATCGGCAT
>JAGBFY010000084.1 GCA_017936245.1 Kiritimatiellia bacterium | reverse complement strand
CCCACCCATCTCACTCTTGTAGGAGCCGGGGTCTACAGTGTGTCCGCGATAGGAGGCCCGTACGCAATCCGGATTGTAAGACCAGTATCCGCCACGGACAACGCGATTTGTTCCCGGTATGCCATTTGCCCGCAGATTGCAGTCTTCAGGATGTACGCATAACGCGCCGTTCAATCCCGTAATGTCAGCCTGATACCAGTCCTGACAGAACTCGGCAATATTTCCGTGCATGTCATAAAGTCCGTACGAATTGGGTGCGCAGGTTCCGGTCTCTGTCATAGCACTCTTATTGTGTTTGTAGATGGCAAGCTTCGAAAGATTGGAGTCCGCGCTATTTGTTTTGAGTATCTTCGACCCATCGCCCCATGTTCCCTCTTCATGTCCGCCTCTTGCGGCAAACTCCCATTGAGCCTCAGTAGGGAAATCGACCTTCAATCCTGTTCGGGAAGAGAATTTTCCGAGAATGGATCCTGAGGATGGTTCTGCTGGCGGCATGGTTCCGCGCCAGCCATTCCATGGCGATCTTCCAACCGGAGTCAATCTCCAGCGGGAATCTTTTGAATGGGGACAGTCACTGCTTTTTACCGAGCCGACCGCCTCTCCTTGCGCCTTGGTCGTTTCGAATACGGCTATGTAGTAGTTCCGGTCAAGCTTGACGACATGCGCTGTTTCATTTCCGGATGAGGAGCGTCCAAGTTCATCCGTCGTCCCCATGGTCCATTCAACGTCTTTTGCCCGGATCTTGCGGAAGACGAGTCGGTACATCCGGTAGTGTTCGTTGGAAACGATGCCGCCCGGCAGAAAATCTGCGGATGGATAGTACCTGATCCGGCAATCCGTCGTTTTCAGGAGATCTGCGACCATGTAATCAGGCGCATCGGATTCCGCCCATGCCTTCAGTTCGACGGTAAGGTCGGTCAATTCCGTCTCCGGTGCATCCTGCTTTGCGTTCCAAGTGAGAGTCTTGTCATTCCCGGCGGAGACAAGCCTGTTCACGTCACCCGAAAGAGACCATTGCTTTGCGCCGCCGAGCGAAACGCCATTTGAGCGGAAATCAGCAGTCACTATGGCATCGGAGTCAAGTGAATACGTAACTGTAACGAGTCCTTTGCCATCCGTTGCAATACCCACATCGCCGATTGCCGTTGCAAGGGCAACTTGCACCATATGAAACACAAAAAGCGCAGACAACATCTTTTTCATATCGAACCCCTTCCTTCTACAGTTGATTATTGAATTGGATCAACCAGCTGCTCTTCCTGAAACCAGAAGGTCGAGCAAAGGCGGAATCCGGCCTCCTGTTTGTTCGAACCCGGGTCATATGAGTACCGTTCCGACGACCTGCTGTATTTTGGAGTGCTGGTGTAATTTCCACCCCTTACAACCTTATATGTGCCAACTGTGACACCATCCGGGAGGTACGGACCATTCGACATGACCTCTCCCGAAGAATACGCGGTTATATCTGCAACCTTCCAGTCAAGACACATCTCCGACACATTTCCGTGCATATCATACAGCCCCCATGAGTTCGGCTTGTAAGAGCCGACAACCGTGAAATACTTGCTGTCATATGTCAAGCCGTAATTGGCGAGATTGTCAAGATTGACGTCTGTTGCGGCAGAATTTTCAAAATGCTCAATGGTTGAGCCGTCGTTCCAGAAGCCTTCTCCGTTCCCTGCGCGGCATGCATATTCCCACTGTGCCTCGCTTGGCAGGTCAAGGGGCATTCCCGTTGCTGCACGCATATGCCCGATAAAGGAAGTCGGGGCCGGAATGTGCGGCCAGGAATATGTCGATGTGTTGCCGCGAACATAATTGTACATTGAATTCCGGTGGGGTGTGAGGTTGAGACGGTCCCCGTTGAAGCGGTAGACCTGAGACTGGGTACATTCAAACACACCCATCCAGTAGTCGTTCGTCAAGGTTACAGGATGAGCGGTCTCATCCGAATCCCTTGTGTGCTCTCCCACAACGCCCATGATCCACGGAATGCCTTTTGCGCGGATGTGCTTCATCACAAGTTTTGATGCACGGTAGGTTCCGTTTGAAAGGAGCCCAAAAGGAAGCGATTCTACATTTGGGTAGAAGGAAATGCGGTCGACCGATGCAGTCGCGAGATTGACGACCATGTAGTCCGGTGCGTCTCCGTAAGGATAGGAATGAAGTACGACTTTAAGCTTTGCGGGATCGACATCCTGCAATGGAAGATCCACGGACGGCATCCACGTGAACGACCGGCTTCCGGGCGCAACAATCCTGTTCACATCTCCATCCAAAGTCCATTGGTGACGGCCGCCGATAGAGACATACAAATCGTCAGTTGAGTTCGTCTGTATGTCGGCGACCACAATGGCCTCCTCCGCCAATGTGTAATTGACGACAAGTTCATCTCCGTTTTCGGAAAGTACGATATCAGCAATCCGGGACGAAGCGGAAAGTGTTCCGCTTGCCGCAGCCACAAAAGCAAACAACGCTGTTCTCATTTTCACCTCCATATCACGTCATTCTAGACCAAAAGTCGACACAACCCTATATCCCATGCCGTCTTCGTACTGCTCAGCAGGGACGGAGCTGTACCGGTATGCAGAGCACACATCATCCCAGTCGCTGTAGTAGCATCCGCCGCGCATCACTCTCCGTACGCCTGGCGTAGCACCGTCGGCCAAGCTGGCTCCAGCAGCATTGGGTATGCCGTTTGTGTTCCATGTGATATCCTGCTGAGTCCAGTCGAGGCAGCACTCCTGCACGTTGCCAGCCATATCATAAAGGCCCCAGGAGTTTGGACGGCGGTTTCCGGCACGTTCAAGTCTGTTTCCCGATATCTTCAGCACGGCCTGTCCAATGCCGTTGGTGAGATTCAGAACTGACATGACCGTTCCGTCACCCCAGAAGTACTCCCCATGTCCTGCCTTCGCGGCATATTCCCACTGAGCTTCGCTTGGCAGCTCGAAATTTATTCCGGTACGGGCATTGAGAAGGCCAAGATGCGAAACGGCGGACGGTTCCGCAGGATAGAGGTTGTTCGCTCCGCGTATCTGGCTGTAGGTCCCGAAACGGCACAGTGGGAGATGGTTGGTCTTGGCCGTTTCCTCCCCGTCCGAGAACCATGCGTGCTGACCGACGGTCATCTCAAACACCGCCATCCAGTAGTTAGAGCGTAGCCGGACTGTATGCGGAACCGCCCATTCTTCAAAATCTTCGCCTTCCGAAAGGGCGCCCATCGTCCATGGGATGTTTTTTGCTCGGATAAAGCGCATGACAAGCTTCTGCGTACGGTAAATGTCACTTTCAGGAAATCCGGGAATGTCGGCGGCGGACGCATAGTAGCGGTGCCGTTCACGAGAAGCGGGGGCGAGGTCTACAACCAGATAGTCCGGCGGACGGTTCGGCGGATATGCGGTGAGCTTCACTCGGACGACCGCGGCATCAAGTTTGTTGGATGGCCAGTCCGCACCGGCTCTCCAAGTGAAGGATCGCATGCCTCCATCCACCTTGTGTCCGATATCGCCTGTGAAGGTCAGAAGCTTTTCCGCCCCGATTGAGGCATACTCATCGCCCGATGCCGTTCCTGTCACATTCGTCAATACATCGCATAGCACTATGGCAGGTTCGCTGAGTCGATAGGTTACATCCACCCGGGCAAGCGGTCCCTTCGTTACAGCTGTGGCGACATCAGATATCTTCGGCGAAGGGAATGCCCCAACTACAGAAGCGGTCAGCATGGATGCCGCACAAAACACTGCTCGCAAGGAAAATGTACCTTCTACATTAGTTCCCTCGGGAACAGGTCTGCTCGTAAATATTTTCATAATAGCCATATGATGCTCCGTTAAGAAAAAGGTTAATGGCAAACAACTGATAAGATACCAAATGTGGTTTTATTTTCAAGATGAATTTTGGGAATTCGATCTTTGCTTTTGCGGTTATGCCGCTGTCGCCGCTACCTGATCGAAAAAGACAGTCCCTTGGCGAAGCGCAATTGAAGCAGGGAATGTCCGTCGGACTCCACAATCCTGACGCGGCACATACCTCCCGCGCCTGCTTCAGCGGCTTCGATCATTGCGGCGGAGGCAGATATCGAATCGGCCTTAAGAAGCGTAACCGGTCCGGAAGCGCCGGCGCGAGCCGCATCAGCGTTCTCTATCACTATAGAACACCCATCCTCAAATATGGCGGCACCTTTCACCTCCACCGGCACATGGCCACTGGCTGAATATATTCCATCAGAAAGATCATACCGCAATGTCGAGGAATTGATCACGCTGAAAGTTCCGTTGGTGACGCTTATTTTCGGATTAGTCCCGGCAATGACCGCCAATCCGTTCCCGGTGATGGATCCTGCTGGGTTCTCTGCCCCTATGACGAGTTCCTTTGCCGAGAGCGTGCCGTTCGAAACCACCACGGAGCAACCGTCTCCGGATATCTGAACCTTGCCCGACACATCCAGCTTGCCGCCGTCCAGGATCTCTATCGAATTGCCTCCCGAGTTAACTATCCTGTCGCTGCCGGTATGGAATCCGCCGTTCCTCTTCAATACAGCCCCGCCCGTTATGCGGACTGTGCAGTTGCTGACAGGAGTGCTGTAGCTCCATCCGTCCTGATGCCGCCATTCCACGACAGCCCCGTTCTCCACCTGAAAGAGACAGTGCTTGCCGCCCGCAAAATAGGTCCACTGCGAGGCCTGCTTCGGGACATGATCGAACTTCGCTGCGCTTCCGGAAATGACGACAGAATTGTTCGAGCCGCAAACGCCCTGTCCGATGGAAAGGTACTTCGTCACAAACGTGGCGTTGGAGACGAGAAGAGAACACCCCGCCGCACCGTTGGCCATGGCTCCGGATGCATACGCTCCGACGAAGAAGTTGTCGTTCGACACCACGGCTCCGTCAAGTATCTCGAAGCGGCCGCCCGCCAGTCCGTCCATTTCAGATGTACAGAGACGCACCTCAGTCAAATCCGCCCTCGCTCGATTCGTAACACGCATGAGGCTGTTCGTGCTCAATCTGTTTCCTGTGCCGAAATACACTTTGCCGGAAAAATAGGCGCCGTCCGTCACAAGGATGTAATCTCCGTTGCCGCCCGTAGACACAGTAGGACTGCCAAGTCCTATGAAGCGCGAACCGTCGCCTGCGACAACTAGCCTGTTTGTTGTGAAATAAGCCGTTGATTTTCGGCTGTCAGACGCTACGCCGTCAGTGAGAATCAGACGTCCACCTAAATGAAAGAGACCTCCGCCCGATACCAGTATTTCGCTTGCGCTTGCCTGACCATACCCTGAAAGCGTGGTGTTCCTGCCGACATACAGCGAAGAACCGTCGACAAACACCTTTGTCCCTGTACTTGCTGTTCCGTACAACGTCATACTGGAAACGTTGGTGACCATTGCGCCATCGGTCAGAACAAGACATTGGTTATTTGCATTCGCCCAGTCATCGTCATAATTCTTGTCGAAGCGAATTTCCCCGTTTTTGAAATCGAACCATCCACCCTTGAACCAATTGGTGTGTCCTGGAGATAGCACATTGACCAATGGACGGAATCCTGAGAAAAGCACCTTGACGTCTTTCTGCTCCGTCTGGTCTATCACCATCACGTTAGGGGCGTTACGGGTATTGTACACACGTTCGATGCCGCCGAACTCTACGTCGGTCGAAACCGTGAAAGTACCGTTCGAAAGCGTGATGCGCTCATCGTTCCCCGGCAACGCTCCACCCCAATCTGATGCGCTCGCGAGGTCGCCAGACGGCGACGGGAACACGGCGGCAACGGCCGTCAAACCAGCAGAAAAGACAAATGTCGCGAAACAAAAACTTTTCTTCTTCTTAATCATTGATCTATCCTCATTATCTGTTTTCCCAAATGGTTATGCCGCGTCATTCCGTCTCGAAAACGAAAGCAAGGAATCTGCCGGGATTGGTGTTTCCGGCAAGCCCCTCGGTGCTCTCGATTCGGTAAGCCGCTATGCGTTCTCCATCCTTGTCGAAGGCAAGGAATGAAAAACCGAACACGCGACCCTTCTCCGGCTTAAGCGGAGCCAGATCGGCGAATGGGATCTTGACGCGGTATGTCGTGACTTTCGTCCGTTCATCGCGAGTGACGGACGGCTCCGCGAGCTCCCTCCTGTCCATGCGGTTGCGGTTACAGGCCGCCGCTCCGTAACAATACGTGACGGGTTTCCCGTCCGCAAGGGCACTGGTGAAGCGATAGTCGTCATCGCCCCATCCGCCTCTGCCGGATAGCGCATCGGATGTGGCGTTCCGTAGCGTATCGAAACCGTACTGCACGCAGTCGCCCACGAAACACCTTGCCGGAGCCCTGTCGTTGAAATGGATGTCGTCCTTCACACGGACCTCCATATAGAAACTATCGGCATCATATCCGAATCTGGCTCGAGCCGAAAGATCGTTTGTCCCCTCATATAACCCATTGGATTTCAGGTCGCCGTATCCAGGCACCTGAAGCGCCGGGTTCTCAAGCACGATTTCGTCTGTCTTGCCGATATCATTCCATCCGCCAATCTTGCGCAAACTATACAGGGGGAACATTCCCGCGATTTTCGTCTTGGCGGAGTTGGATGTCTCAACGGTGAAAGAACATTTTCTCGGCAAGGCGGCGATTTCCACCCGGCCTACGCCATCTGCAGGGATGCTGATCGGACTCTTTGGCAAGAGGGCTGCATCGACAGGCGGGTCAAAGTCTGCCGCAACAACCTTGGCTGTGAGCGGCTTGCCACTGACATTGCGGAGAAGGAGAACCATGCGTCCCGAATCAACTACATCCACCGCTCCCTCAAGATCGGCAGCCTGGTAGCGGGCTCCGTCCAACACCCGGTCTAGTTCTTGCAGGGTGCTAGAATACAGATAAAGCGGCGCATCCGAGAGCAGCAGTTCACCTCCGGACAGATTTACGGGATTCCCCTGTACGTCACGGACGGAAACCCTTGCATCGTCTGGAAGCTTGAACTTCAGCGGCGCCGAACCGTTGTACCATATGGTTGCGAACGGTCCTTCGGGGTTCTTGAACTTCCAGCACACTATGCTCCGGTGAAGAGGCTTCTCTCCGACAAATGCGGCATGGGCCATGAGACGCGCCGTTGACGCATACGCCGAAACCGTCTGACGTGGATTCTCACATTCCCACATGCCCCAGTCCACAACGCTTTTCGGATTCCAGTTGCGTGGGCGGAAATACAGCCAATGCCGGACCTCTGGAAGCGTCTTGAGGATTATGAAATCTCTGGCGACCATGTTGGCCATACGCCTCCCTTCCGGAGAGGACAGTCTTGTGCTTCTCACAATCGCGGGGCCTTTTTCATCTATGGCCACGATCTTGCCGCCGTTTTTCTTCGCAATGTCAAGCGCAACGGTCATGATTTCGCGCAGTTCGCTCTGCTCGGTATCAAGAGAGGTGAACCCCACTCCATACTTCTGTCCCGCTGTATACTGGTCTATACCGAACCCGTCGATATTGTCCTTGAGTTCTGGAAGCATCCCCTGAAGGAAACGGAAACGAGGCTTTTCGCGTCCATCCGCCCCCGAACATCCAAGAGCCAGAATTTCCGCGGACGGATCTGCTTTTCTTATGCTTCTTGAGATGAGCTTCACAACATCGACATAGCGTTGGCGGCAATACGGAGCGCGACCTGCGAGGAGGTTAATCTCTGCCACCGCCGACCACTCGTGGATGTGACCCTTGAACCTGTTCACTATCGCCTCCACGAAACTCTGCATCCCCGCATACATCGCCTTGGGATCGGAAATCGGATCGTCCTTCTTCCCGGCCTTTCGCTTAAGATAGCGTCTAGGCGTTGCCGAGTCTGAAAGGGCGGGGATATGGCCGACTACGATAATTCCCTTCTCGCGCAGGGATTTTACATATGCAGCCGTCTTTTCAAGCGACAGGTTGCCACGACCGTCTTCATGTGAGCGCCAGTCGAAATAGATGGCTTTCGTTCCCACGCCAAGCTTGGCGTACAGATCGGCATCATCCTTCGCAAAAGAGGTGATGCCAAACATGCGGTCCGGTCGGGACGGAAGATCTGCCACCTTCACAAACGAGCATTCCTCCATGCCGGATGCTCCACCGCATTTCCATTTTACCGACACGCAATAGAATCCGGGGAGGCGAGCCTTTGCGCATTCCATCCGCCGCTCAAGGCAACCGTCTGCTGAAATCTCGCTGCGAAAGGTTTCCTTTGACACCGTCGCGCCGAAATAATCCTCCACCCGGAATTCCGCCTCGAAAATCTCGGCCCGAATGGTGGAGTTGCTCAAGGAGAAAGAAAAGGATGGGACCTCGGACGGAAGGAACACGCCGGAATCTCCGTTCGGTGTCAGAAGCAAGCGTAGAGAGGAAATATCCTCTGCGGCATCTCTGACCTCAGAGACTGCCGGCAGAAGCTTCTCAAGTTTTTCGCGCCACACTCTGTATCCTTCCGCTCCAGGGTGTGTGCCGTCGGGAAGAAGTTCCTTGAGCTTTTCAGGAGATGCGTTTTCGTAGAGGGGGTTCAGATCGACAAGAACGACGCGCATCCCGTCCGCTAGCTTTCTCAGCATGGCGTTAGTCTTGTCGTTCTTGGCGCGGAGCGCAGAATGTTTGGGATTAACACGCGGAAGCATCGGATGGAGCAACACCTTCGCCTTGGGTTGCTTCTTCTGGATTACGCGAACGATTTCCTTTATGGCCTCAAAAATGAACTCCGGACTTTCGCCGCGGTTGTTCGTGCCGATCATGACCGATACGGCATCCACGGTCACCCCGTCGAGGAATCCGCCGTATTTCAGGTTCCAGAGAGCATTCCGGACCGTGTTGCCTCCAAATCCCAGATTCAGAACGCGGCGTCCAGCTGTGAGCTTTGCCCACTCGTCCTGTCCACGCCCGGTTTCAAAGAGGTGTGTGATTGAATCGCCAACCATTATGAGATTGTAGTGGCGGGATCTGTTTGCAAGGAATTCACGGCGTTTTTCCGCCAGCCTTTCGTCAGGGACAAAAGTTCCTTTCTTCGCATTTGCGGCGCTGAATCCGCTTGCGAGCCATCCTTTTGAGATTTGTGCGAACTGAGGAGTGACCTTTGTCTCGAATGCGACAGGCGTTTTCGGAACCGTCGAACGCGGTAACGGAGCATCTGGACTCAATGCGTAATCTACGTACGGTTTGAGCGCAACAGCCCATACCCCGTACGCACGCGGAGAAAGGCACCCGTTCTTACCGACCATTGTTCCGGAAAGGCGTCCGTCGCGATCAAGAAGAAGCGAATTGAAATTGCACGTGACAACCTTTGGCCGCGGAACGCCCTGCGTCATCCTGTATATGTAACATCCCACAGATTGATTGACAAGGTCAAGGTGGAGTCGTACGGGGGACTCGACCGTATTCCCCCGTGGTGCGACAGGACAATATATTACCGTTGTTTCCGGGTGCAATCTCGCG
The DNA here is from genome assembly GCA_017936245.1 of Kiritimatiellia bacterium. Taxonomy (GTDB): domain Bacteria; phylum Verrucomicrobiota; class Kiritimatiellia; order RFP12; family UBA1067; genus UBA1731. The sequence continues at coordinate 15,442 of JAGBFY010000084.1, read as the reverse complement.
AACATGCGGAGAACCGATCTGATCGCAAATACGTCGTCCAGCACACCTCTGCCCGAAGCGGGATCTGAGGCGGTCGGCATATAGATGATCATTCGGGGCTTCACAGAATCAAGAATTCCGTCGGAGAGTCTCTGCAGCGTCTGCTCCGGCATCTCGCCGGGCATGGCCAGATTGACGGTATTAAAACTGGAGGCGGGAAACTCTTTTTTCAAGAATTCATGCCCGTTGCTGCGCCACCCTGCAACAGCATCTCCACCAAGAAGAGCAACGGCAGGCTTGTCGTCCGCCGTTAAAGACCCGCAAATGGTAGTCAAGACGACCGCAAACGCCCAGAAGGAACTTCGTGGCGTGGAACTCGACCGCCGTTTTGCAGACGGCGCATTACTCCCGACCGTCGGCATGAGCAAATCAACCACAAACCGCATTATGTTTGAAAACGACATTGTCCTACCTTCCCGCAGGCAAATTTCCAATGCAACACCTGTTGCTTGCTTGCAATGATTTCTTGTGAACGGATAACGCAATAGCATATCTCAAAACTGAAGCCTCCCGCATGTTCACACCGGAGGCTTCAGAAGTAGGGGACATGATTTGCGCTACCCCTTTATAGACACTTCAGTTACTTCGCCATCGGGCATGCCTTCTTGCAGCAGGGAGCAAGCTCAACGCCGACGAGCTTGGCCGGATAGCCGGTAAGCTCAACCGTAGCGGTATCGTACACGAAGTAGTTTGTGCGCTTCACAGTGTAGCGGGCGCCAACGATGGAGTCACACTTTGCTGCATCGCAAGCCTTTGAATAGGCTGCGTTCTTGGCGGCGGCGACAGAACCAAATGCAAAGCGGTCAGGCGTTTGATCGGAGAAATGCGTAGCTTCAGGATCGCCAATGACAAACAGCTTCATGATTCCAATAGCCGTGGCCTTGACGGTAACGGGCTTATCGGACACGGAGTATTTCTCATGTACCGCATCCTTGCAGATCCGCGGTTTAAGACAGGCGTCTCCACCATCGTTCTTGTTGACTGTGATGCAACCGCAGGCTACTGCAGCCAATGCGGCAGTCATGATGAGCTTTTTCATTTTGAATCCTCCTTGCTGGTTTTACTTTTTCATTCAACTGACACCTTCAGCTGAATGCCTCAAATTATACACTTATCAGATTTGTAATGCAAGATGTTCAGTGTCTGGACTTCTCCGGTGACAAGTTTATAGGAGGTTTTGCAAGCGCCTCTGAAGACTGTGGTATAATAGCTCAAAAGAAAAATGGGGTTTGGCAAATGGAAAAAAATACAGTGAAATTTTGGTGGCGATATCTGAACGTCTCGCTTTTGACGGCGATGTCTATGACCGTTGTGGCCGCTGATTCTGCCACCATCGACTGGAACGATCCTGAGGTTCGCCGGCAGGCTGTCATCGAGACGGCCTACGCCTATTATCTGAAATCCGATTGCGTGCAGTATGATTCAGCTCCGCTAATTGCCGGAAAAAGGGTCATGCACTTCACCCGGAAGACAATTGAGAAACCGCCAGAATACGCAACCCCTCACAATACCTATTATATGGTATGTTCGGCATTCCCTTATGAAACATATTTCAATGCCATGGGATACAAACTTGGCGGAAGCCCTGGGCGTAGCGTAACTGTTCATCTAGCGTTCAATCCGCAGGAAGGTGTTACGGTTTTCTCATATGACAAGCGAGACGACCCTGGCCTAAAGAAACAGAAGTCCGAATTGGACCGTATGCGCTCACTTTTGGAGCCGGGCGACATAATCGTGTATGTGCAGGTTTGGAAGGATAAGAAAACCGGCAGGAAACGCGAGGGCGGACACGCCGTCATGTATCTTGGCGACATCTGCGGCGATGGGGTTGCGAAGATAATGCATTCGGCTGGCGGCAAGTACGATTTCCAGAAGGGAGTGGACAAAATTGAAAGCAATGGAACAATCCGCATTGACGATTTTGACGCACACCTTTTCCGTAACGGTAAACTCTTCAACCGTACGAAGATTGTTGTGTTCCGCCCGTTGATGCTTCCGGCGGCGGAATGGCCTCTTTCTGATTCGGCAAAGGCAAGGTATCTGCATCCGCGTCTGCGAATTGACAGGTGCGTCGGATGCGGTCCCTATGGAAGTGTTGTTTCTGGAGGCGTTCTCGAATATTCGATTGATCTCAAGAACTATTCGAAGTGGCCTTATTCGGTTGCGGTGCATGAGAAGCTGCCGGAGGGAACGGAGTTCCTGCCTGAAAGAAGCAATGGTGGCGTGGTGTTCAATGCTCCATCCGAAGGGAAGGGAGCTTCGTTTGGCTGGAATATCCGTCTTGAACCGGGTGAGCTTCGCACCGTAAGGTGGTGTGTGCGTGTAACAGCTCCCGCCGGAAGCAGGATCGTGTCGGGTGGCGGCAATGTGGCAGGAATCGCTTCCAATACGCTCGTCACGGAGGTTGTGCCGCAGGAGATGTCTGCGGGTGCGGCGCATTGTTGGGCGGTGAACAGCATCCACGACGTCAATGCCCTGCCCGACTGCCGTGTAAAGGGTTGGGCGGGAGGACGCAACACGGTTGAGCCGCCTCGCGGCATGCGTGTTACGGTGCCGAGCGCCGGTCATCTGATGGAGGGCGATGTCGTTGTGGTTTGTCCAAAGATCAGAAAGCCCAAGGATTTCAGCATCTGGGTAAAAGGACGTTCAGGATTTGAGGCGAACTCAAAGAACGGCATCAGGCCGGTTTCGGAGGCGGAGGTCACGGCTATTCTCACGAATGGCTTGTTTGCGGCGTTGCGTCCGGCGCGGATCGCAGATTCGCAGAAAGCGTGGAAGGAGAGGTGTCGGAGCATACTGAAGGAGGCGATGGAACGTTACCGTTCAGGCAAGCTCTACGCATCATCCCTGGCTTATGCGGATGAGACGTATCGCGTGGCGACAGGGCTTTCGCTGTGCTCCGGGTTGTCCGACGGCTCTGTGTCGAATATTGTCGTGTCTCCGCCCAAAGGATCGGTGGTGTTCTCATGGGAGAAAGGAGACGGTAAGGATGACGGCCTGTTTCGAACCGAGGTGGATCGCATGCGGGCGATGGTTGAGCCGGGTGATATTGTCGCATACATGGAGGAATCCGATAAAAAACAGTCTGAACCCTGCCAAGTGATGATTTATCTGGGCGATGTGAGCGACGATGGGCATCCGCAGATTCTGTATATGGATGAGGGGCGTATAAGAAGAGGCGGATTTTATAAAATGTTTAATGACGGGGCTAAGTCGGTTTTCCATAAGGCGACGAAGGTTGTTGTATTGCGCCGGATTTCAGATGAACCGACGAATAATGGGCGCTAAAAAAGCTTCTCTTTCAGTGCGTTTCAGGCTGTAGCCCGAAAGGTATGGTATAATGACGAAAGAATAAAAAAGGCTTTGTAAAAGTAAAAGGAAATAAAAGAAATGAAAAAAATAAGGCTAATGGCCATATCGCTTGTTGCGATGATAGGATGGATTGCCGTTGCATCCGGTGCGGACTGTAAAGCAGATAGACTTCCACCGCTCCCGGAGGGGGCTTTCACCTATGCTGTGATACCTGATACGCAAGACTACGACGGCGAGGGACGTCACACAAAGCGGGGCCGCAAGCCGGGGGTAGGTCCGACGCGCAACGCAAAATTCGACGCTATCGTCGACTGGCTTGTCGCCAACAGGGAGAAGGAGAACATTCTTTTCGTTTCGCACACCGGTGACATCACCGACATGGACAACGATCCTCAATGGCGCTTTGCCTCCAATGCAATGGCGCGACTCGACGGTAAGCTTCCGTACGCGATATCTCCCGGCAACCATGACATGAAGCCGAACGGGGATACTTCATTCTTCCGGCGGTATTTCCCCGCATCGCGTTTCGAAGGAAATCCATGGTATGCGGCGACATTTTCCGGATATACCAATTCCCTAGGCCTTTTCGTATCAGGCAACAACGCAAATACGATCTGCCTGTTCGGTCAGGGTTCTGAGAAGTTTGCCGTTGTCACCCTTGAATGCAATGCACCCGATCCCGTTTTGAACTGGGCGGCAAAAGAGCTGGAAAAATATCCGGACAGGCGTGTGATCGTCTCCACTCATCAGGATATCGGCGCGATTGAGAAGAAGAATGGACGGCGCATATACAATGACTTGAATGCGCTGTCGGAAGGGGAGCGTGCGAAATACAACCCTGACCTGTCCATACTTGGCAGGATGGAGTGGCACAAGTGCCACGGCAAGGAAGGCAATTCCGGCAAGGCGATCTGGGAGAAGTTCACCTCAAAGCTGAAGAATGCGTTTCTTGTTGTGTCCGGCGATCAGGGCATGATCAAAATCACCCGCGTGGACGGGAAGGGCGTGCATGGGAACATGGTATATTCGCTCATGCAGGATACCGGCGCTGGATATATCCGCATTTTCCGTTTCGTACCTTCCGAGAAGAAGATATTTGGCTATACCGTTGATCCGAAGAGCAACGGCAAGTTGGTGCATTCGTACGGGGCGTGGCATGACAGCAAATGGTTCAATTTCGAACTGCCGTACCCTTCGGCGCCGGACGCCTGCACTTCAACCTGCGGTGATTGTTCTGAATCTGCTGCAACGGTTTCCGCTTCCGACCCGGTTGCAGCAAGAAAGGTCGATTGGAAGGGTGTGCCCAACGCGCGTGATCTCGGAGGCTTGCCCGGCAGGAACGGCAGGTGCGTAAGGCGAGGACGCATATACCGTACAGCAGGATTGAACGATAATGCGAAATACCGTTACCCCGGAACGAAGAAGGAAATGCCAAGAGAGATGTGGTCCGGGCCCGGCAAGTCGCGCATCACTCCTCCCGTGAGAGAACTGATTGTAGAGAAGCTTGGAGTAAGGACGGATCTCGACCTCCGCAACGATGGAGAGACTTTCAAGATGACGGGTTCGCCGCTTGGAGAGAAGGTCAGATGGGTGCACATAACCTCCAGCAACTATGCCGGACTCAGCGAACCCAAAGGGCGCGATGCATTCGTCAAGTGCTTCAAGGTGTTTCTTGATGAGGCGAACTATCCGATAGTATTCCACTGCATAGCAGGCGCAGACCGCACAGGCACACTGGCCTGTATTCTGAACGGTCTTCTCGGAGTTGAAGAGGATCTCCTTTACAAGGATTGGCGATATACATGGACTGGCAGGGATGATCCCAAGCCTGTCCCGGAGGAACGCTGGGAAAAACTGATGGGTGTATTTTCGAAATATGAAGGCGCGACTCTCAACGAAAGGATTGAGAAGTTCGTCCTTTCAAACGGATTCACCACCGAAGATATTGAGAAGTTCAGAAGCATTATGCTTAAATGAAAGGGACGCGCGTTATGAATACGGTTACGAAAGTTGCTGCGGCGTCAGTCATTGCTGTATGTGCACAAGGTCTTTGTGCGGCAGAGATTACATGGGGTGGTTCAAGCGGTCGCTGGCATGCCAAGAGTAATTGGATTGGCGGAGAGAAGCCTGCCGCCGGAGATTCGGTGATTTTTCCGGCAGGAGGATCGTATGCCGTAGAGATCGATACTAAAACGCCTGAACTTTCTTATGTGAAGGTGCTTCCTGGCTTGCCTGAGGATGTTGTTACGTTTACGGATGAAGATCCGACTGATGAAACTCGTAGATCCGTGTATGTGGTGGGTGACGGGTACAGGTTTATCGTTGGAGAGAACCGCAAGGTAAGGGTTTATGGCAATACGGTTCAGTTGGGTGCAAACGGTGCCAACAAGACATATCTTGATGTAGGACCCAATGCCGAGTTTTCAATGGATGCCGGAAGGATGTATGTACGCAATGGAGGCATTCTTGTAAATACGAATGCTACGTTGAAGATAAACGGAGGAACGCTGGACTACAATCTTGATTCGGATTATCTCAAGCTGGCAAAGAACGCAACCGTGATCTTCAACGGCGGCAGCAACATCGTAGGTCGCATCGCAAACAGGATAAGCGTGAAGGATGGTCTGGTAATTAGCGAATTTGATGGTGAGGGTTCGAAGATAATCTTTGCTGGCGGATATACTGAATTCCCAGAGCAATATGCCTTTGATAGTTATGTAGATCCCGCTAAAACGACGATAGAGTTTTTAGGAGGGACGTTGAATCTGAAAAGGCGAATTATCCGTAGCCAAAGAACTCTTCTGCCAGCCAAAGGTGGAAAACTCATCAACCGCTACCCAGGACTTGTGCTTACTGACGAGAATGGAGAGAATGATGTCTGGGAGCTTGGCGGCGAAGCATTTTTTACGGCAGAGCATTCATATTTGAATTTAGGATGGGGGCAGAATACCAGAATTCAAGGTGGAGGAGAGTTGAACGTGTGGTCGCTTCATCAAGGTATAAGGGAAGTGTACGCAGATTTGCATAGAATAAACATTGCCTCGAATTTTCAGTCCTCTTCTGTTAATGGGCGTCTTTATTTTCAGGATGGGATTACCTTTGGAGCTTACGGAGCTGTGGGAGTCGACCCAAAGAAATCGGCAAGGTTTGTGCCGAGCGGAAAGGTGACATTTGATACTGTTGATGCAGTGGATGGTACGACCTTGCGTTCTTTTGATCTGCCCTCAAGATTTGATTTTTCACAGGCTACCGCATTTGAGGTTGAAGGAGCGGGAACTGTTCATGTAAATCCCGAGGTCGCATTTAAATATCTCCACAATTTCTGCGCAGATGCAGGATCGACAGTTGCCCTTACAAATGCCAAGGCGGGAATCATTACTTCTGTATTTGATCTTGGTGCAGGTTCAACGCTGCTCGTAGGCACAAATCTTGTAGACGTTGCAAGTATCGCAGAGTTTGGGGAAGGTGCCAAGATCCGATATTCATTTGATTCGCTTCAGTCTGGAACAATGTATCCTCTGTGGTTTGGTCCGCAGGGAAGCGAACCGCCTGTATCTCATTTTGAATTTCTTCCAGCTCTGCCTGAGGGATGGACTGTTGCAACAAGCGGATCCACCGCCTATCTTTGGGATGGGACCATCGTTGATGCCACCGTTGATGGTACTACTGCAAGCAGAGCTAGATGGATTGGGAAGAATGGTGGCAATTGGAACGATTCTGACAACTGGTCGCCGTATGTGGGCAAGAACTACAACATCCCCGGTGGACAGACAGATATGATGGCTGTGTTTGGTGGTAATAGGCAACTGGCTGTTACAAACGACTTGCCTGGCAATATAAGCTGGTTGCGTAACTTGTACACGATGTCCGGTGCAGGGCCATATGTGATATCTGGCAATGCGATTTCTGTTATGTATCAGGTAACTGCAGGAGACTCCAGTTCATCTGTCGCAAATAACGTATCGTGCAGATTCCCGTTCGTAATTGAAGTGGCGATGGCAAAATATCGGAAAGATGAAAGCGATGGGCGGTCTTATTTCAGGGTGCAGGCTAACGGCAAGGCTCCTGTTGTTCTTTCTGGCGGCGGTATGTTTCCTCAAGATGTACTCAACTATCGTGGCGATTTGCGTCTAGGTGGCAATTGGTTGACACTTGGATTGTATCCTGCGTCAGAAGGCGGACGCGATACTCGTCTTGTGCTGAATCCGGGTGCTTATCTTGAAACTACGGAGCAGGGGTCGAACCAGACGGTCACGGCTTCGTATCAGATATCCGCAGGTGCAGGAATGACGATAAACGGCAGTGTCTGGCGTTGGACAACAAAGGAGAATACGCATTTTGTTGATGGTGTGGTTACTTCAACATGTCCTGTGCAGGCGACGGCGCGTCAGACCTTCATCGGTGACGGTGTTCTGTCGTTGGCGATGGTGCAGTCCGATTCGGAGGGCCCGGGCGACCTCAAATTTGCCGAGGACATAACGGTTCGCCCTGCAGGGTGGAAGACCGTCCGCGCTGGCGCGGATAATCCGATGACTATGGTTGCACGCGGCAACGCGACAATCGGCGCGTGGGGCGACTGGGTGTATGGTGCGGAAGAGGGCTTTGAGAGTTCGACCGCAGCGGCAGACCGCGCACTGAAGGTTGTCGGAGGCGCAAAGACATACGTATCCTTTGATACGGAAGGCAATACAATCACGCTGAATGATCCGCTTGTTGTTGAGAAGTGGTCGACGGTTCTAAAGAAGGGTGAAGGCGCACTGGTACTCAAGTCGGATGAAAATGATCTTGGAGATTCCGAAATAGAGCTTCACGGTGGTGAACTTCGTTTGAACGGTCCGGAGACATTCGGAAAGCTGACGTTCGCGGGCGGCAGGATCGCGATTGATGATGGCTTCAATGCTGATATCTACACTCCGCTCTTCACGGCAAGGAAGATTATCGGAGAAGTCACTGTTGCTGGAAGGTATGGCGTGAAAACCGTTACCGGCGAGAATGGCGTAACCGTATCCGTCCGTCGCAAAAGAGGAACGGCGGTCATTTTGAGGTGAAAACAAGGTTTGTTCGCTGAGCGTGCCGCAGGTTGAACATGAAAGGTGATTTAAAATGAAAAGATTGTCAGTTCTTTGTTTTGCGATGGTGATGTCGGCATCGGTAATTGCCGCACCTGAAACGGTTGAGATTGATCTTGTCACAGCACGGATTGAAGTCGCCGACCGCAAGCATCCAACGCACAAGCTTGCGGCGGAAGAGTTGGAGAAGCATCTTCTGCTGATTGTGGGGGAGAGGCGTCCGGCGAAGGACGGCTTTGCGTTTGTGATTGGAAGCAAGGCGCCAGGCGGCAAGGATGCGCCTGAGTGGACATCGCTTGCTGAACTGACTTCAAATGCTGTCTATTTCTGGGGGGATGACGGCAAGCCCGAAAAAGGCAAGAAGCGCATCAAGGCTAGGCATGGTTCGCTCTTTGCGATGTATGGATTTCTTGAAAAGGTGTTGGGCGTCAAATGGGTTCGTTCCGGTGATGACGGCATCATCTACAAAAACATGAAAGCGGTGAAGGTTCCATCGAACTGGAATTACTCGTTCTTCCCTCCGCTCGAGCTTAGCAACTTCCGAGCCAAGGACCGCACATTTGCATGGAAGGAGAAGTGGGAAAAGGCTACGCCCGGTCCGCTGCGCATTTCTTCAGAGACCGCAATGAAGCGGGCAAAGGACGATGTGATGTGGATGCTCCGTCAACGTCATCAGACGCGCAATAAGTTCTGGTATGCGCATGCGTTTGTGGATTGGAACCCTAAATACATACATTCCCACCCAGAGTATCTTGCGCTAAATGAAAAAGGAGTCCGTGGCAATCCCAATGGCCCTAAGTACGAAGGAGAACGAGTGCAGCTTTGCTTGTCCAACCCTGCCGTCCAGAATCAGATAATATCTGAATGGCTCGCAAGCGGCACTAATCTCTTTCTCAATGTCAGCCCGAACGATTCCGGAAACCACTGCAGATGCGAAAAATGCTGCAGTTGGGATGAGGATATGGCCGGTGAGGATTTCAAGTCGCACAAGTCCGACAGGCATGTGAAGTTTTGGAACATACTTATCTCGAAGGCCAGGAAGTACCGTCCGGATGTCCAGCTGGTGGCCTATATCTACGCCAACTGGCGTCTTCCTACGCGTCGAGAGAAAATTGAGTATCCCGATAATTTCGTTGGAGGTATAGTTCCTTCAATATATGAGGATTCTACTCCGCTCATTGATGAGTGGGTCAAGCGTGGAATGAAACGATATTTTGTCCGCCCCAATTACCTTTGTTACGGATGCGCGATGCCGAGAGGACTGGAGAGGTTCCTGTTTGAGGATTACAAGGCAAACTATAAGCAAGGTATGATGGGGATTGACGAGGATAACTGGAAACGCGGACGGCTCATGGATTTCGAGCGGTACGTGATTGCGCGTGCCATCGCCGAACCGAATCTTGACTTTGCAGTGGTGGAGGCGGAGTTCCTTTCGCAGTTTGGCGCGGCGGCGCCTGAGATGGGCGAGTACTACCGCAGAGCGCGCGAACGCGGTGAGGCGGCAAGGCTTGAGATTGTCAAGAAAAGCGGTGGCCGCAAGATCAAGGCGTTGGATGACAGTCTTCTTTCAGGTTCTGCGTTTGCCGGACATACGGAGGCCGATCTTGACGGAGATCTTGCTGTAATCGCAAGAGCATTGGCAAAGGACGGGCTGTCAGACGCGGAACGCAGGCGTGTGCGCGGGATGCAGCTTGTTGTTGAACATGCAAAGCTTGTGCTTCGCTTCGTTACCTATTCTACTGCTGGACATTCGGATGAGGATTTCAGGAAGGCCGGAGAAGAGCTGCTCGCATTCCGTCTCAAGCATGGAGATGAGATGGAGGAGAATTGGGGCGCGCTTTTCCGTGCGTATCCAGTTGAGGTGCGACTCTGGATGCGTATGCACATCAAGAAGCGGTTTCCTGAGATAACCGATCCGTAAATGAGGCTGAAGGGGGAGAGGTAGATGATTGCTTTGCTATCAGGGGTTGTTGGTGCATTGATCGCTGCGCTGGCCGTGTATTGCGTAATGAGATCTAAACTCGCCGGTGCGGAACTGGAGACCGTACGGAAAACCGGTGAGATTGAGTCTGAAATGCGCTTGAAGCTCGCCGCCGCCGAAGCAGAGGCTGCACGTAGGTCGGCGGAGGTTGAGTCCGAACGCCGACGCATTGAGGATATGCAGCGCCACTATGAGGAGATCCGTGCACAAGGCGAGACCCAATTCAAGGCGCTGGCGCAGAAGATTCTCGAAGAGCGCAGCGAGAAGCTGAAGGCTGAAGGCTCCGAACAGCTGAAGGGAATTGTAAATCCGCTTCTTGAGAACATAAAGGAGTTCAGGAAGAAGATCGAAGACAGCGATATTGCTACGGCTGAACGGAATGTAGAGTTGAAGAACAAGATAGAAAGTCTTGTGGCGCAGACGAATGCAGTCACAGCGCAGGCGAACAATCTTGCCGATGCGATAAGGGGCGACGCGCAGTTTTCCGGTGAGTGGGGGGAGATCCAGCTCAAGCGAGTCCTGGAGCTTGCAGGATTCACCGAAACTGTCGATTACACGTATCAGGAGACGTTTGAGGATGCATCCGGCAGACGCAGCAAGCGTACGGATGTTGTGATAAAGATGCCCGGCGAAAGGTCGCTGATAATCGATTCGAAGGCGACCATCGATTCCGCGGTGGAATATCATGCATCGACGACGCTTGAGGAGAAAAAGGCATTTCTTGATCGCCTTGTTGATTTGGTGCGCAAGCATGTGGACGAGATCGGCTCTGCGGAATATCAAGCGTCTGTGCCGAATGCCTTCCCGACGGTGCTCATGTACATTCCGCTTGAAGAGGTGTACATGATTGCCATGAAAGCGCAGATATCGGTCAGTGGAGGGAAGGAACTGCTGCGCGACTATGCGCGGCGGAAGAATGTGGTGTTCGTGAACGCCACGAGCGTGGTTCCGGTGGTCCGTCTGATCGAGATGATGTGGAGCGTTGAGCGTTCGGAGAAGAACAGGCAGGATGTCGCCCGGGCGGCAGAGGAACTGCTCAATCGGGCGAACGGCTTCATAAAGGATTTCCTGGAGGTCGGAACCGCGTTCGATTCCATGAAGGCGAAATATGACGCTGCACGGAATGCATTGGTGGATGCGCCCGGTGGACGCAGCATCGCAAAGGCCGCCGCAAAGCTGGTGAAGCTTGGGACGAAACCCAAGACTCGCGGAGGTAAGGACTATCAGCTGGTGGCGGATATCGCCGCAGAGCTTGAGGAGATGCGTTGAACATAATGCGTACGGCGCAAAAGAGGTGTGAGAATGAAAAACTTGATCGAAAGAAAACTTGAGGAATTGCTGTCGGGTGTGCGGCCTGCGGTTCTTTTTGATGCGATGCGCCATGCGGTGATGTCCGGCGGAAAGCGGGTGCGTCCGCAGATATGCCTTGCGGCGGCTGTCGCTGTCGGAGGCAAGATGGAGGATGCCATATGTCCGGCCTGCGCGATAGAACTGCTGCACAGCTATACGCTTGTGCATGACGATCTTCCCTCGATGGACAATGACACCGAACGTCGCGGACAGCCTACGGTCTGGACGAAGTTCGGCGAAGCGAACGCAGTCCTTGCGGGCGATGCGCTTCAGTCGCTTGCGTTTCGGGCGGCGGCGCAATCTCCGAAGAACGCGGATCGCATAGTTGCAGAGCTTGCCGAAGCGGGCGTCGGTGTTGTGCGCGGACAGGTGGAGGACCTCGACGGCGATGATGTGGATTTCATCTATCGCCACAAGACGGCAGATCTCTTCATCGCCGCAGCGGTCATGGGGGCGTATGTAGGCGGCGGTTCGGAGGCTGATATCGGACGGCTTCGCGAATACGCGCTCAATCTCGGTCTTGCGTTCCAGTTTGAGGACGATCTTCTTGATGACGACTCTCCGTATTCAAAAGCGGAGACGGAGCGTAAGGTCAAGGAGCATACTGCGGCTGCGGTTTCCGCGCTGGAAGGGCTGTCCGGCGACACGTCGTTCCTTGCGTCGCTTGCGGAGCGGCTTATGGGAAGGAGTGAATAGGTTTCATGAGACGTGTTGTCTTTGGCACTGTTGCGGTTGCTGTTGTTGCTTCATTCGGACATACCGTATTCCGCCGTCCGTTCGGACGGGTCGCGAGCATGGATCCAATCCGTGCAGCTGATGTGCTTGCTGCAGAGGCAGTTGCACTCGTCTATGAACCGCTTTTGGAGGTGGACTACAAGGCGCGTCCGTACAGATTGAAGGAGTGTGTATGCGAACTGCCGTCTGTCAGCAAAGATGGGCTTGTGTACACGTTCAAGGTCGCCGACGGGCGCAACTTCCGCAACGGGAAGCCTGTGACGGCGGCAGACATCAAACGTTGTCTCGACAGGCTTGCGGACAAGTCAAACGCAAGTCCCGGAATGTGGACGATGGACGGCGTGAAGTCCGTTGAGGCGGTGGACGGCCGCACCGTTCGGATCACACTTAAGAAGCCGTCTCATGTTTTCACGTGGCTGATGGCGATGCCGTTCACCGGAGTGGTCGCCGAGGATGGCTCGGGGTCCGGAGCGTACTGGCTCAAGAGCTGGCGCAAGAACCATGAGATGGTATTTAGCCGGAACGAGCGCTACCGCGAACATGTCGCGATAGACGAAATCCGTTTCCCTGTGGTGGATGACGTCTCTACACAGTGGCTGATGTTCCTTGGCGGCGAACTGGATTTTCTTGGCGCAGTCTCCCGTGACAACTGGGATGCGGTCGTCGGCAAGGACGGCAATCTCCTTCCCGAATTGAAGGAGAAGGGTATGACGCTGATGAGCGCTCCTTCGCTTTCCGTGTCCTATGTCGGCTTCAACATGAAGGATCCGGTGATCGGTCCGAACCGGAAGTTGCGTCAGGCATTGAATTGCGCGTTCGATTTTCCGGCATGGAAACGCTTCCTGAACAACCGCATTCTTCCGAGCGATGGTCCATTGCCGCCGGGGATATCGGGACGGCTCGAAACTCCGTTCGCCTACGCCTACAACGAAGAGAAGGCAAAGTCATTGCTTGCGGAGGCGGGATATCCCAACGGTGTAGATCCGAAGACGGGACGTCGTCTGCATCTTGAGATCGCTGTAGGCCGCGCAACGCAGGATGCGCGTGAGATGGTGGAGCTTATGGCATCGTTCTACGATCGTGTGGGTATTGAGCTTGCGGCGCGTTACATGACATGGGATGCGTTTCTTACCGCAGTGAACGAAGGCCGCACCCAGATGTTCAACCTCGGGTGGATCGGCGACTATCCGGATCCCGAAAACTTTCTGCAACTATTCCATTCAAAGAACGTGTCCCCTGGCGCAAACCATTCCAATTACGTGAATCCGGAATTTGACAAGGCCTATGATGCTATGGATTGGAAGAAGGCGCAGGAGATCATCCGAGAGGATTGTCCGTGGATATTCCTCTATTCGCCGAAGTCGTATTCTCTAATGTGGAATCGTGTTGAGAATTACATTCCTACGGACTTCCCCTACGGCATCGAAAAGCATCTGCGCCTGAAGTGATTCTGCACATTGCCACCACTGCAAATAACGTCAGATTTCCCATTGACGGCGACGTTGTTGTTATGATACCACAAGAGCCTATCAAAGAAAGGATTCTATCCCGCCTATGGGATGGTAGTGAAAAGAGATAGTGGATATTCGGTTAATTGGATAGTTTCTCTTCCTAGACCCTTCAAAAAAGCTAGATTAGGGGGCGTGTCAGGCGATTTGAGGGTTCTTACGGCAGGATTATGCAATATAATTAACAAAACGCCTTGACAAAAAAAAAAAGCTATGTGTTATAGTATGCAATGTTGCTTTTCTTAAGCAGGAAAAGGAATGCGTTGTATTTGCAGTGTGAAGGGAAATATGTATTTCTCCGCTCACTGAAAAAGAAAGGACAAAACCGTGACAAAGAGAAACGCACTCAATGGAAAGCCCTGTTACCAGAGTTTGTTCGCTGACTTGTTCGACAAAGGCCTTACCTTTCTTCTTACGATTGCTGTCGTGACGATTGCAAACGGAGCGACCTATTATGTCGATGCCAATAATGGAGACGATACATGGGACGGAACGGCTGAGACCCATGTTGTGGGGACTGATGTCGGGCCGAGGAAGACGTTGGCGAAGATTGTTGAAGTGGCAAATCAGGCTGATGATGTCATCGTTGCATTGCCAGGGCGTTATGACAGTGGTGTTTGCGTTGATGAGGTAAGGGGGTTGTCGCGTGTCATAATTCCTCCGAGCGTAACGCTTGAGTCACGCGATGGCGCAGAAAAGACATTCATCATAGGCGAGAAAAGCACTCATAAATATGCAGACGACTATGGGCGTGGCACCAATGCGGTCAGGTGCGTCCAGTTTGGAAGTGGAGACTCAAAGGTTGTGGGATTTACGCTTTGTGGCGGCAGAACGCTGGCAGAAGATAGGTATGCAGGATACGGTGGCGCACTTCACAATAAAGGGTATGTATACGACTGCATCATATCGAATAACATTGCTAGACGGGGAGGTGCGCTTGGCAGCGCAAGTACGAATCCGATTAGATGCTATCGCACAAAGTTCTTCGATAACGAAGCAAATTATGGGTCACTTTCGTATCAGGGCGCCCGATTCTACAATTGCCTGATAAAGAATAAATCATCGTATGCGATATATGCGAACGGGAACAAAACGGTCCAAATGTACAGCAGTACGGTTTTGATTGAGGGTGGTGGCAGTACATGTTTCTATGACGATGGAGTGGCGTACAATTCGTTATTCATCGGGAAGCCTACGAGTTCTGGGAAAGACGGCAAAACCATGAATTTCACAAATTGTGTTTTTACAGTTTTGCCAAGTTCGCAGCGTGCTATCGTAGATGATAAATGCAAGGTATATGCCAGCGAGGATTTGAAGCTGGATTCGAATCTGTATCCGCTTGTCGATTCTCCATTGGTTGACGCCGCCAATAAGAATTTATATTCTTCCGAGGTGAACGAAGGCGATATTCGTGGAGGGCAACGCGTTTACAATGGTACTTCAGATAT
>JAGBFY010000013.1 GCA_017936245.1 Kiritimatiellia bacterium | reverse complement strand
TGCGCCGTTTTCCCCCCTTAGCTCGGGTGGTGAAATTGGCAGACACGCATGCTTGAGGTGCATGTGGAGAGATCCTTGCGGGTTCGAGTCCCGCCCCGAGCACCATTAATCTTCCGAGAGGAAGGATTCGAGGGAAGGCAAGAATTTCTGGTGGGATTCTGGAGCGGTCAAACAGGACAGACTGTAAATCTGTTGGCATAGCCTTCCAAGGTTCGAATCCTTGTCCCACCACCATTAAAGAAACCGCCGAAAAGGCGGTTTTTTTGTTTCCCTTCAATTGCTGTTTCAGATAATCCGTCCCGAAACCGAAGCCTTTCAGCTGAAGTTGACGAGACGTGGCGATATTGCTGTAGCCTTTGCAGAGAAAATGGATTTAAGGCCGTTAATGGAGAAATCGTCCAAATCCACCTCGGTCCAGACCTTCGCCACATCATCGAGGTTATGTGCGTCGGACGATCGCAGAACCGCATACCCTTCTGCTTTTGGCATCCAGATGGTTTCATCGGCGGTCCTGCTGAACTCAACGGCATCAAAACACCCTTCAGGTATTGCGCCGAGCTGCGAATAGACGCTGAAATTGGGTCTGTCGATATGGGCGGCAATGTACACACCGCCCAGCTCATGGCATTTCTCCGCCGTTTCAGGAATCATCTTGCGGCAACCAAGCGCAAGGATGCGCCACTCCATATCTACAATGTCATCATCCCATGTCACCACCGGCTGGTCTCCGAACACATCCGGATCGTTCACTCGCTTCGGCATGGCGGCATACACCCATTCCGTCATGGCCAGAGCCTGCTCGGTCGTATCGAAGAGCGCGATTGTGTGGACTTCCTCGGCAGTACACACCTCCAGTCCATAAAGACACTTCAATCCCGCACGACGCGCACATTCCGCAATGGCCGGGGTGTTTCTGGCCGACTGGTGATCAGTCAACGCTATTCCGCCCATTCCGGAGTCCACCGCCCTCTTGACGATCTCCCCCGGAGACATCTCCAGGTTCGCACATGGAGAAAGACATGAATGGATATGCAGATCAATTTTCATCGGATGTCCACCAAAAGATATTGAACAGAAACTTGCGCCGGATGCGTCCATCAGGGAGATCCTCCGAAGAATAGACAGACCAGAACGGCTCCCAGTTTCGGGCAAAGCCGTCAGCGTTGCGTATGGGAATCAGATCCAGCACCTTTACGGTCTGCCGTCCATCCTTTACGCTGCTGCTCCAGAACGGCCACACACGCACAAAATCCTTTTCCTTGGTGAAGAACGGGAAGATGTTGAGCCTTGAATTCGTCTTCTCCACCAACTGCCAGCCAAAACGCCAGATGACATCATCGACCTTTCCGCTTGCGTAGCTTTTCTGGACGCTGTGTTCGACGAGGGGCCACACGCTCCAGCGGTCGCGCTTCGATCCAAGCTCAATATCGACCAGAGGCCACGGACAGCGCAGACGCCACGTCTCTGGTGTTTTAGCCCAGGAGAAGAATGGCGGCAGAATCAGCACCTGACGTTCGCGCTCCCGTTCGACGGCCCCGAATATCGGCCACAGCATTCCGCTCTTGCCTGCACCGGACGTATCCCGGTCCTCGTAGTGATCCGCCCAGGTAAGGATGGGCCACAGCACATATCTGTGCGTCGATTCGCGAAGACGCGACCAGCCGAATAGCGGCCAGACGCCTACCGCATCGCGAGGCGAGTCCTTCCACGAAAAGATGGGCCACAGAACCGCGTGTGACCGGACGTCCTTCACGGAATAATCCATATACAGCGGCCAGAGGGCGAAATGGATATCATCCATGAACAGCATATGCGGATGTGAGCCGTACAAAGGAAACAACGCCCACTTGAACTCATCGGTTTCGCGTTCCGTCTCGGAGAACCACAGAGGGAAAAGATTGAAGCTTCCTTCATGTCCATATGCGAGAAACAGGAAACGGTACCAGAACTGATCTTCGTTCGTATGCCATGTGCCAAGAGGCCAAAGGAAATCCTCCGTAGATGGAGTGGACGACCAAAACGGACGCACCGCCGTGAAGTTCCGTTCCGCGTCATATTCGAAGAACGGCCCGACATTGACATCAGAAAACACGACATTCGCCGAAAGCAGAGCGAAGCACAGACAAATGCTTTTCGATTTGGCGGAAATTATCTCCCGAAATGACAATCTTTCGATATTAAACATTTCAAAGCGCCCTTATTTCAGCAGACATCACCATTTCTGCACATCATCCGCAAAGGGATTCCTCCTGAGAACGCATGAAGTCCTTCGCAAGACTTATACCATCAAGGGATTCGAGGCCTCCCACCGCTTCGGCAAGTTCGTTTCTGGATATGGTGTACTCCTCCAAACCCTTTTTATGAGTGAATACAAGATCGAAAGAACCGGGATAGTTGAAAAGCGTCACCATCGTCTCGGCGAGATCGCCCATGGGCGGCAAATCGATATTGGAAGCGTCGAAATGATACGAGAGCCGCGTCCCCTCGCCTTTTTTGCTCTCAAGGGAAACTCCGCCGCCGCAGGCTTCGCATATCTGTTTCAGAAGAGGAAGCCCCAGCCCAACCTTCCGCTTGTCATGCTTGCCGGGTTCCGTATAGAACGGATCGAAAGCCCGCTTGAGCACAGCCTCGTCCATGCCCTTGCCGTCGTCGCGGATGTCAACGGATATGCGTCCGCCCGCCTCCGCAACAGAGACTTCAACATTCGCCGCCCCGGCTTCAATGGAGTTCTGGGCGGTATCAGCAATCACATCAGCCAGAGTCGCGTGCATTGCGTCACCTTTCGCAGGGAGGAAGTTCCGAAAGCGCAAGAGCGGCGGCATATTGCGACATCTGCGTCACAACAATGGCGACCTCTTCTCTCTTCGCAGCCTCTGCCATGTCCGGCGGAACCGGACGTCCATGGCAGATCACTATCACCCTTATTCCCGCAAGAGTGCATACCGCAATCGTATTAAGGTGATTCTGCACGGTGATCAAAACCGAATCATCTCCGGCATGCCCCATGACATCGGAAAGAAGATCACCCACATAGGCGCTGGAAACCTCCGCGCCCTGCACGGACACCTCAACAGTCCCGGAAACCTTTGCCGCAATATCTTCAAGCGTCATATCACACCTCAAAACCAAATCAAAGTTACAGCAGATACTATAGCCGCAGAATATGCCGCCGAAACGACATCATCAAACAGCACTCCGTGCGCATTGTGTATGTTGCGGTCGATGTAACGCGCACCTGGGAGCTTCACCGCATCAAGGATCCGGAACACGACAAACGACGCAAGAAGCTGCCACCAACAGACGAAATCAACGGCGAACACGGGAACGCAGAGATATCCGACAATCTCATCCAGCACAAAGTTCTTCGGGTCCGGATCGTTCCAGTACCTCTGCGCCCACGGGGTGAGAATGTAGTGCAGCGCGGAAAATATGACCGCGCCCGTAAGACACCATATGCGGATGTCAAGCGCCTGCCATCCGCGCTGAAAGGCAAACGCATGCCACGCCAAGCCCACGAGCGCACCGAAGCTTCCCGGCACGAACGGTCCTAGACCAAGAAAGAATCCACTGCCGAGAAAAACCCTTATGCCGTCTTTTATCTTCATACACCAACACCTTTATTCTGATCTACATGCCACACTGCAGCATATGCAATATCGCAACATAGACACAACGCAAATAAATCTACCGGTCTATTCATGATTTTCTCCCACTCCCATCAAGTAACCGAAACGGAAACGGAAATGAGCTCCTTTCTTTGAATAGGCCGTATGGTATCACAACCCAATCCTTAATGTCAAAGCAATAAACGGAGAATATTGTAATCGGTTAGTCGGATGTGCGGGCTAAAGCCGCCCATCCGACTAACCGATTACGACACACATTGATCAACCTTGACATCGAGGGGGAATAATGGCATACTGCACTCCATTGAGCAATTTGTTGCGAAAAGGAAAAGGATTATGCTGAGAAATTGTTCCCGCTGCAATGTTCTGCTGTGCGTGGCTTTTGCCGCCGTTGCGACCGTCGCTTCCGTACAGACGAAAGTCCAGCTTGTAGAGCCGCTCGAGTGGCTTTATCCCGACTCTAAGGTCGACGAGATGCGTTCCTGCGCCGGAACGGACGTGCCGGCAAACGGCGTCGCCGAAGTGAATGTCCTTTTCAATGGACTCGCTCCCAGCGAGCCTGTATCCTTCGGCAGCAACGTCGAAGGCGGCGAATGGTTCCGCCTTCTCGCTGTCCCCGTTGAGAAGAACACGGGGCCTGACGGCTTTGTGGAGAACATAGAAAAGGGACGGACCAACCTGTTCGTCACGCGCCGCGCACCATTCAGGGTGTTCGACGAGATGGAACCGATCGCGGGCGGAAAGATAATGCCCGGTTCGGATACGCTGGCTCTACGGTTCAGGCTGCGTAATCTGCCGCCAGGCATGTCAAAACTGCCCGTCGAGCTGTCTTTTTCACAGGGTTCCTTCAGCGTCAAGCGGCCTTTCACCGTCAACATTCACAAGGTTTCCGTGCCGCCTGTCGGCAGAGACAGCTTCAAGTTCACAAACTGGATGGACTGGTATGGATCAATGCGCTGCCATGGAGTGCGTTCGTATTGGCTCGACAAACATTTCGACACGATCGAAAAATACCTGCGTCTCGCCATGTACGCCAGGCAGAACATCGCTCCGGTGCCGATGTTCTCGAAAAAGGACAAGGAGACCGGTCTTCAGGTGCTGGACGAAGCGAGGTTCGTCAGATTCGTGGAGATGGCCAGGCGCATCGGATTCGCCTACTTCGAGGGGCCGCTCCTCTGCCGTTTCGGCGAAGGCGGATGGAAGGCAAAGAACTTCAAAGTGCGCACGACCGGGGAGATTTCCACAACCCGTGAAGGGGCGGCAGAACTCGGCAGAGTAGCCACCCTTCTCGCCGCCATGGTGAGGCGCAACGGCTGGCAGGGCGTATGGTACCAGCATGTCGCCGACGAACCTTCGAAGTTCAACATATCCGAATACCGCATCACCGTGGGTATCGTGCGCAAGCACATGCCGGGGATAAGGCTCATCGACACGATTGAGAATCCCGACTTCGCCGGATCGCTCGACGTGTGCGTGCCGAAGAGCTTCAAATACGAGACGAACAAGGAGAAGTACGAAGCATTACGGACGCGTCCCTCGGACGAAATCTGGTGCTACACGTGCATCACGCCCGGCGGCAAATGGATGAACCGCCTTCTTGATCAGGAAGTGCTGCGCTCCCTCTATCTGCCGTGGGGATGCCATGTGCACTCTTTGGACGGCTATCTTCACTGGGGATTCAACAGATACGAGCCCGGAAAGACCCCCTTCGATCCCGGCTTCAACGGCGACGCTCCAGCCGGCGACAGGAATCTCGTCTATCCCGGCCCGGAAGGTCCGTGGCCATCCATACGCCTTGAGGCGATGCGACAGGGGATGGAGGACCTGGAACTGATGCGCATGCTCAAGCGCAAAGACCCGAAAATGGCGGCTACGCTTGCCGGACGCATTGTGCGCGGTTTCTGCGACTATACGGCGGACACGGCGGAATACCGCGCCGTCCGCAAGGAACTGCTTGAAACATTGTCAAAATAGAGAAGGAGGCTGTATGTACCCTGGAAAAACGAACAACGGATGCAGATTTGCGTTCGCCCTGACTGCGGCGGCGCTTGCGCTCGCTTCGGACGCGAAGCTCAAGACATCCTGGGATGTCGGCGACTACGTGCAGGACGGGCTCATTGCACACTACGACGGCATCCGCAACGCAGGAGCAGCCCTTCCTCACGACAGCACCGCGACCACATGGGTAGACATTGCACCCAACCAGACATCCGGCGGTGCAACGGTGAGCTTGGCGAAATCAGGAAAGGATAAAGGCTCGTGGACGTCCAAAGGATACGCCGTCTCCGGATGGTCGTATCTTAAAATGGCCAACGCCATAACGTTGGGAATGGAATACACCATACAGATTGCGTGCGACGTGGACTTGCCATATTACAAGCCGGAATTGACCGACAACTATCCCTGCCCATTCGGAAGTGGTGAATTTGGTTTCTACCTTGCCAGATACGCATCGTCTCCTCAAAACAACACGCTCACATGGAAAACGGACGCCTACAGCAATAGCGGTTCCTCCGGCAACAGACCAAGCTTCAAT
>JAGBFY010000012.1 GCA_017936245.1 Kiritimatiellia bacterium | reverse complement strand
GATGCGAAATTCAATCGGCCGCTACTACAGTTCGGCAGACAATAATCTTCAGGACCAGATTCGCTCGTTTGCCGCCTCCGGCGTGCCTGTCGAAACGGTGATGGCCGATGACTTCGCTCGCAATCCGGTTCTTGGCGAACGGTACAAGGTTGTGTTTTTCTCCAATCTCGACCGGACGGATCCTGTCCGCAAGAAAATACTTTCTCATCTTGAGAGCAAGGGAGTGAAATGCGTATTCCTTTCGCCGGAGAAACCTCTCACGCCGGCGCAGTTTGCCGAAACGGCCAAGGCGGCAGGGGCGTATGTGCCCGCCGAGTACGGTCTTCAGGTGGACATGAACGGAAATTTCGTTTCTCTCCATGCGTTGCGCAACGGCAGATACGAATTCAAGCTGCCGCGCAAATGCAAGGTCGTGAACATGAAGACCGGCAATACCGTCAAGACCGGAACGGCGCTCGAACTGAATATGACTGCAGGTGAAACGCGCTGGTACCGGTTGCTGGATTGACTGCAGTTCACGGAAACTTTCATCCGCGTAGAATGAAAAGGGGATTTGAGAGGATTGGGGAGATATGGTAGAATACTGCCCAAATTTTTAAAGCGGCATTTGGCCGTACTGTAAAAGAAAGGGCAAAAAATGGGCATTTTCAAAGCGTACGACATCCGAGGCATCTATGGCACGGAACTCACTGAGGACATTTTCTACAAGATAGCCAGGGCTTATGCACGTTTCCTTGGCAATCCAAGGAAGATTGCTGTTGCGCGCGATTGCCGCAAGTCATCCGATTCGCTTTTCGAGGCGTTTGCAAAAGGTTTAAACGATCTTGGTGTGGACGTAATTGATATCGGTTTGGCGTCCACCCCGATGAGCTATTTTGCCAACGGTACGCTCAAGCCCGACGGTTCCGTGATGATCACGGCATCCCACAACACGAAGGAATGGAACGGTTGCAAGCTCTGCCGTGCGGGCGCGGTGCCGATCTCTGGGGCCACAGGGATTAAGGACATCGAGCGCATGGTCATGGAGAACGATCTCGGTGAGGATTCCGCCGTGAAGGGCAATATCGAGCGTGTTGACATTTCGGCGGCGTATGCTGAACATGTCCGTGCGTTTGAGCGCATGGCAAAGCCTCTTCACATAGCCTGCGACTTTGCGAACGGCATGGGTATTGCGGAATCTGCTGCGTTTTGCGGTTCCAAGCTGACGTATGATGGTCTCTATGGTGAATATGATGGCGATTTCCCGAACCATGATGCAAACCCGCTCCATGTCGAGACGCTCAAGGATATCCAGGCTCTGATCAGGGCGAATCCCGGAAAGTATGCTTTCGGCGCTGCATTCGACGGCGATGCCGACCGCGTGGGTTTTGTGGACGAGAAGGGTGATGTGATTCCGATGGACTTCACCACGGCACTCATCGCGGAGAACATGCTGGAGACGGCGCCCGGTTCGGTCTGCTTCTATGATCTGCGTTCGACCAAGATGTGCGAGGAGACGATTATCGCCGGTGGCGGCAAGCCTATGATGAGCCGCGTCGGACATTCCTTCATCAAGGCGCAGATGCGCGAGAATGACGCCATCTTCGCGGGCGAACTTTCGGGACATTACTATTTCAAGGCCAATTTCACCGCCGAGTCCTCGTCAATGGCTACATTTGCGTTGGCGAACATCGTCTCCAAGAGCGACAAGCCGCTTTCCGAGCTGATCGCCCCTCTGCGCAAGTATGTGCAGTCAGGGAGATCAATTCCACGGTTGCGGATGCCGCAGCCGTGCTGGAGAAGATCAAGGCGCAGTTCCCGGACTATTTCGAGCTAGACGGGGTTTCTGTGGATCTCTGGGAGAAGGAAGGCTGGTGGTTCAACGTTCGCATGTCAAACACGGAACCGCTTGTTCGTCTGAATCTTGAGGCCAAGACGCGCGAACTCATGGAAGAGCGCCGTGATGCGATGCTTGCGTTGATCAGGGGTTGAGTCAATGCATCCAGATCTGATCTCCATAGGTTTTCTGCACATCAAGACCTACGGCTGCTGCATGGCGCTCGGGTTCTTTATGGCCTGGCATGTGCTGTCGTATCTCTGCAGACGCATTGGTCGTCCATTTGATCCGCTCGGAAACCTTGTGATATCTCTCATGGTTTCCGGCGTAGTCGGCAGCCGTATCGCCTATGTGATTGAACATTGGCAGTCAGAGTTTGCCGCCAACCCGATGAGTGTAATCCGTGTGGATCAGGGTGGGCTCATGTTCTATGGAGGATTCATTCTTGCTGCAGCAGTTTTTATTGGGTGGTGTTTCTTCAAAAAAGAAAAACCTCTTGCGCTTGCCGATCTGCTGAGCGTGGTCATACCTCTTGGCCATGCATTTGGCCGCATAGGCTGCTTCTTCTACGGCTGCTGCTACGGAAGGCAGTGCGACTCCTCGCTTTCGGTCTCGTTCCCTCGCGGTTCCCCGGCGTGGTACGAGCAGCTGAATGCGGCGCAGATCGCGTCTGCCGCAAAGGAAAGCCTTCCGGTTCTACCGACTCAGCTTTTCGAAGCTGCGGCGAACCTGCTTCTGTTCCTGGCTCTCTTCCTTTTTTATCGGAGGTTCAGCCGGGGAACTACGGCTCTTTACCTTATCGGGTATGCGATCATACGTTTTGGCATCGAATATCTTCGTGGCGATCCACGGGCGGCGGTCGGCCCGTTTTCGATTTCTCAAACCATCTCGCT
>JAGBFY010000083.1 GCA_017936245.1 Kiritimatiellia bacterium | reverse complement strand
TTATCGCCTCGACTGGTGCGAACACCATGAGACTACGGATTCCATATCCGAGTCCATTGAGGACGCAATCAAGAAGAAAAAGGTCAAGATCCGCAAGATCCATGACCTTACCTCAGCTGAAGTCCACATCGAACTTGAGCTTCAGGCGGGCGAGAATCCCGCGAAGGTCAAGACTGCGCTCTACGCTTTCACCTCCTGCGAGAAGTCGATCGCCTCGCGTCCTATCGTTCTTGACGGAGGCAGGCCCAGGGCAATGACCATCACGCAGATACTGCAGCGTAATGTGGATCGTCTTCTGTTCCTCACGAAGCGTGAACTTGAGATACGCCTCGACGAGCTGGACGCACTCTTCCATGCCCGTACGCTTGACCGTATCTTCGTTGAAGAGCGCATATACAAACGCATCGAGAACGAAAAGACGTATGAGGGTGTGCAGACTGCGGTTCTTGACGGTTTCAAGCCGTTCCGTTCCGAACTCCGCCGCGATGTGACGTTGGAGGATGTCGAGCGGCTGTTGAAGATCCCGATCCGCCGCATCTCCCAGTTCGATATCGACAAGAACCGCGACGAAATCAAGAACATCCTCGCAGAGGAAGAGGAGGTTCGCGACAATCTTGCGCATCTGCGGGCGTTCACCGTGAAGTATCTCAAGGGGTTGATTTCCCAGTACAAAAAGAAATATCCCCGTTGCACCCAGATTTCAAAGGGAGCATTCCAGCAGGCCGACGTGCGCAAGCTCACGGCCAGCGAGCTGTCGGTCAAGTTCGATAAAGAGAATCATTACATCGGTACCGACCTTCGCGGTGCGGATGAGCTCTTCAAGTGTTCTTCGCTTGATGAGATTCTCTGCATCTGGAAGGACGGGCGCTTCAAGAAGATCCAGCCGCCGGACAAGTTCTTTGTGGACAAGGACATAATGGAGATATTCCTCTTCCAGCAGGAGAAGGATCGCGACCGGGAATATACCTGTGTGTATGAGGAGCCGTTGTACGGGTTCGCCTATGTGAAGAGGTTCACGTTTGGAGGACTGATCCGCAACAAGGAATACCGTCTTGCTCCGCCGAAGTCGAAGATTCTCTATTTTACGGACGGATGCCCAGAGCAGCTTTATGTGAAGTTCAAGCCTGCCAAGGGGCAGAAGATACACCAGCAGATGTTCGATCCGAAAGAGGTTACGGTTCGCGGCTCGTCTGCTCGTGGCATCCAGATGACCACCAAGCCGATAGCGCGTTGTTCCGCGAACAAAGGTTCCTGGTGGGATGAATCTGAAGCACCATCCAAGGGCGTGCTCCTGTAGTCTACGGCATAAACAATATAGAGTAGCTTGGAATAACAAAAAAAGCCGCAGCAATGCGGCTTTTCAAATGGTTGCCTCATAAGGACTCGAACCTTAACAAGCAGATTCAGAATCTGCGGTGCTACCATTACACCATGAGGCAATGAATCAAAAACGGCGCATATTGTACCATATGGGATGGTGTAATGCAAGTGGATAGAGTAAAAAAGTTTTTTATTTTTTCTGCTTGCGTCCGAAACCGCGATGTGCTATAATGTGCGGCGTTTTTGAGAAACAAAAGCGCCTGTAGCTCAACTGGATAGAGTATCAGACTACGAATCTGAGGGTTACAGGTTCGACTCCTGTCAGGCGCGCCATTCTCAAGGCACCAGATTGCGGGGTGGAGCAGCCTGGTAGCTCGTCAGGCTCATAACCTGAAGGTCGTTGGTTCAAATCCAGCCCCCGCTACCAATTTCGATGTCAATATCCATTTGGATGTTGGCTTTTTTTTTTCTCTGGAACGATGGGCATTCAGCCCGTTCTCCCTGTATGGTGGCTGCAAACCCCAAGGTTGACTCACAATATATCATTGCCGGAGCAATAAGCGCAGAAATTTTTGCGTTGAGTAATAGTGCATTTGCGGAAAAGTGGGAAATATGGTATCCTACGCACTTCAATTTTTACGAAGAAAGGCAGCATAGAAATGACAGTTGAACAGAAGGCCGAGAAGAATCCGTGCGTAATCAACCTCACCGTCAAGGCTGGGGCTGATGAGATTAAGGGTGAGGCGAAAAAGGTCCTCAACGAATTTGTGCGTGAGGCGCAGGTCCCCGGATTCCGCAAGGGCAAGGTGCCGGTTGAGATCATCCGCAAGAATTTCGCGGCTGAACTGAAGCGTGAGACGGAAGGCGCATGCTTCCGCGCGTTCTATCCGAAGGCTGTAGATGAATCCGGTCTCAAGGTCATCGCTCTCGAGGGCGTCACTGAGATGAAGCTCGATGAAGCGACCGGCATGGAGTTCACGGCTCTCGTCGAGATCCGTCCCGAGTACAAGCTTCCCAAGTACAAGGGTCTTTCCATCAAGGCGGGCGACACCAAGGTCGAGGATTCCGCCGTCGAAAGCCAGCTTGAGAGCATGCGCAAGATGTTCGCCAAGTATGAGGACGGCAAGGAAGGCGATGTCGTCGCCGACGGCGATTTCGTGCAGTTCGACTACAAGGGCGAGATGGACGGACAGCCGCTTTCCGAGATCGTTCCCGACCAGAAGGCCATCTGCGAGGCGACTGGGTTTTGGACTCAGGTCGAAGAAGGGCGTTTCCTTCCTGAAATTCTTGAAGCCCTCAAGGGCATGAAGGCCGGTGAAGAGAAGAAGTCCGTCAAGGTCAAGTTCCCGAAGGATGCCGCTCCGGAGCCGCTCAAGGGCAAGAAGGCAGTGTACGAGCTCAAGGTCACGATGATCCGCAAGTGCGCGCTTCCTGATGACGCAGGTCTTGTCGAGGCGATGAAGTCCGAGAGCATGGACAAGATCCGCGCCGACATCCGCGAGCGCCTTGAGAAGCAGTCCGCTGAGGCCGAGGTCGAGAATCGCAGGAACCAGGCGATCGAGCTTCTTCTCAAGAAGGCTGATTTCGATGTTCCTCCGACTCTCGTCCAGCGTCAGGCGGAGGCCTATCTTGGCCGTCTCGCACAGCAGATGCAGTACGCAGGCGTGACGAGCGAGTACATCGAGCAGAACCGCGAGAAGATTCTCAAGGATGCCACCGAGCAGGCCGAGAAGCAGGTTCGCCTTTCCTATCTCCTCCTTGACATCGCCGACGCCGAGAAGATCGAGGTCGAAGAGAAGGATGAGAACAAGAAGGATCAGGCTCGCGCCGAGAAGACTCTCGACTTCATCCTCTCCGAGGCGAAGAAGTAAGGTTGCGGCAGAACCGTTGATTTTCAGAACGTGGAGGATTCTATGAAGAAGGGCATTGATCAGAAGTCCTATCTGGTGCCGGTGGTCGTCGAGCAGACGAACCGCGGCGAACGCAGCTACGACATCTATTCGCGTCTCCTGCAGGATCGCATTGTGCTGCTCAGCGGCGAGGTGAACGACGAAAGCGCCGATCTCATCGTAGCCCAGCTTCTCTTCCTGCAGGCGCAGGATCCGAAGAAGACGATCAACATGTACATCAACTCGCCGGGCGG
>JAGBFY010000082.1 GCA_017936245.1 Kiritimatiellia bacterium | reverse complement strand
TAGGGAACATGGCCTATCGTATGGCCCGTCCTTCTGGCCTCCCTCCAGAACTCGCGGCGGTATTCCTCGGAATCGAAGCCCATCACGGATTCGTAGAACCACTTGAAGAAGTCGGGATTCCGCTCCGAGAAGGCAAGACTCGTCCTGGGCGGTTTCGTGGGCGTCATCCCCCGTTTGGCAAGATGTCTGGCTATCGTCCTGTCCATGGCGTTCTCCTTTCCTGTCTGCTGCCGCATTCCTGATTGGGGTGCATTCCTGTTTGAGCTGGACGCTGTTTGAGCCGCATTGCTGCTCAAGCCGTCATGCTGCTACGGCCTCCTTGTCGGGGCGGCAGACGCTTCCGGCATTACATTTCGCCATCCGTAACGCGCCTTATCTGTCCCAACGGCGGAAAATGATACCAAAAACCACTCGCGAAGTAAATGAGAATTCTATTCGGATTAATTCTCGCAGGAGTTTGGCTGATGCGGGGGTGCAGAAAGTTTGCAAGCGACTAAAACAAACACCTGAAACAAGCAGTTGAAACAAGCGCATAAAACAAACAATCGCATAAAACAAACCGGCTTATGAACAAACAGGCTTATGCGAAATAAACAAGCACCTGAAACAGGCACCTAAAAGGTAACTTCATTGAACATAAATCTGTCAGTAGAATCAGTCAGTTGAATTCGGCGGCTGGGCGACGTGAATAAACGGTTCATCATTGAAAACATTGAGCTATGTGACATTTTAGCGTTTCACCTATTTTGTGAAAACACGGAAACCGATTTTGAACAGTGTTCTCAATGGTGAAATGTATTTCTTGAAGTTTCAAGGTTTAAGATAGTAAGACTGTATATTGTGGAATTTGCAAAATGCGCAGAAATACAACGATTTGTCCGTTTAAGAGAAACTTAAATGAGGGGTATGCAATGAAAGTTGTGTTGGGGCGAGCCATGCGTAGGCGCTAGGAGCAATTGAATACCTTAAGGTATGTACCGGCAGACAGGGAGTACACCGGTGGACATGGAGTGCATCGCTCAACCGAGTATGCATTGCTCAACATGACTTACGTTGTTCAGTATGGAAGTCTTAAACATCTTAATTTGCACCGTAGGAATGAATTGGAGAGTCGGGGTTGATGCCGCGCGGAAGGGCAGTTGGTCGAATCTCAAAATGGATGCTATGATTTGATGATTGTACTTGTGCTGCACATTTCTGTTATAATTAACGGCATGAAAAAGAACTGTCTTGCATCATTTGCGCTACTTAGTGTTTTTGTGGCTGTATTCTCAATGTGTCAAGTGTTTATTCTAGAGACACACAGGGGTGTTCGTTTTGTGCCTGGAGAATCTCAAATGATGACACGTGCTTCCATGTGGAATCCGAATTAATCAGAAAAAAGGTGTTCATGACTACAAAAACAACATCAGTAATTCTGTTTTTCACGTTTGCCCTTTGCTCTGCAGCAGAGGAATCCAGAACGGGTTTAATCGAACGGGTAAACGAGTTTGTGAAGATAAGCGCTTTCGCTGAGGTGCAGTCTTCCTATCTCGCCCGCGGAAAGGTTGTGGACAAGCATCCGTTTTCAGCTCAGTTTGCAAACGGGGAGCTGATGCTCGGTGATTTCGGGCACATTGGCGCGTACGTGTGGAGTGTGACATCCTTCACCGGAGACGGACAGTCGGCGCAGAAACGCTATGCCTACAACGAAGCGGATTACAATCTCCACTACGTCTACGACCTTGAGCTTGCGGAGGACTGGTCGCTCGAGAACCGTCTGGCGCGCCAATGGGTGACGCTTCCCGGATATCGCGGAAACGCCAAGACCTTCTGCGAATGGCACGTCGCCCATGCGCTGAAGAGTCCGTATGTCACGCCATATTACCTCATGCGCCACGCATGCCGTCCCAACGACTGGACCTATTGGTGCGTCGGCGCGAGAAAGATGATTCCCATCACGGAAGATCTGTCGTTCACCGTGGATTTTTTCGGTGATCTCGGGGATGCGCGTCATTTCCAAGATCAGTACGGAGCCAAGCCCGGAGAACCCGGATCGCACTATCATGGCGGTCTTCAGGCTTTGAATCTTGTACTTAGGCTTGACTACAGCCTTACGGAATATCTCGGAATCTACGCCTTTGTCTGGCAGTTTGACATTGTGTCGGACGAAGCGCGCAATGCCGTGAAAGAGTCCGCCGCGCACGAATCGCGAAGAGATGTCACCGTCGGTGGTGTCGGCATTTCATTGAATTTCTGAGTTTGCGCCACGCTCATTTCGACACGGAAGGCTTCATGTAATAACAGTAGAATAAAGCAAAGGACAGATTAGTCATGGAACTTCAAGGAGAAAAAGCGATCGTGACCGGCGGAAGCGGAGGCTTCGGT
>JAGBFY010000081.1 GCA_017936245.1 Kiritimatiellia bacterium | reverse complement strand
CTTGTAGAGTTCGCCCATCCAATAGTAGAATGTCGACAGTACAAAGTGCACAAGCGTCGCGTCCCGGACAAATTTGCCCCATTTCTTCGGGTTCTTCGGATCGGCAACCGCATCACGCAACGCCCTCAGCTCGTAGTTCAACATCTGGTTTTGCGTCGACAAGAACTGATAAATCGCATTCCCAAGCGCGTTTCTGCGCTGGAACGCCGTGCGGTTCTCAATTCTTGACGACTGCTGGGTGCGCTCGACGATCATCCACGTTCTCGCCATCGCATCCCTCTCGGACAAGCCCTGCTCGATTCCGTCGCGGTAGATACCGTGTCCGATGAGAAGCGCCGGCACACAGTCGCCCGCCTTGTTCGTAATCATCGATGCCATCCAGAGCCGCATCAGCAAGCCCGGGTTCTCGCTCGAAAGCGCGTTCTGCACCTCTTCCGAATACCCGTCCTTCCAACGGTTGCGGAACTCCTCCGACTTCGCAACCTTCTTCACGTCTGCAAAGCCCTGCGGCGTAAGCGTGCCGATAAGATGCCTGAACGTCCGCCACACGCCGATTTCAAAACCGAACGCGGGAATGCTCGTTATCTGCTTGAGCATCACACCCACATTGCCACCCAGACCTCCCAGCGCCGCGAACCGGCGCGCGCAATCGAGCATGGGATTCACCATCATCTCCTGTTTCTCGCCTTTCCCATTCAGGATGTCGGTGATGAACCCCTTGACGAGCGACAGCGCCTTTGCGCCGTGGTTCGCCCGGATCGCCTTCTGAAGTTCGCTCCGGCCGAATATGCCGCGAAGTTCGATCCCGAGCTCCACATGGTGTTTCCACTGGATCGATTACTCCAACCGGCTAGACCACATCGTAAGGATATCGACGGACGTGTCGAAGTCGCGATCGTTCCTCACACGCGGCGTAAGCGCCTTGGGGAATATCTGCCATGTCGCTCCCGCGCCGTTCTCGAGTCCCTTCGGATCGAGCAGCATCTTGACCGGCATGTAGTTCCCCAGCTCCGCCATCACCCCGACGCCGAATATCCGCTCGGAAACATCCGATATCCCCTTGCGGTTGCGCTCGTACCACTGCCGCAGCCACTTGATGAAGTTCAAGTCCGCCGGGGTCATGAGCTTCAGAAGCTCTTCAGCCTGTCCGACTCGCCCGTTCTCGACGATATTGTCGTAATAGCCGCCCATGTAGGCGAGCTTCATCTGGCCAGGACTATCCATGTCCTCAACCTCGACCGGGTAACCGATCTGCTGCAAGGACACCAACAGCTGCATGGCGCGTCCCTTCGTTCCCGGAACGCTCACGCCGTCGTCCGCCGCGCCCATGAACGGAGCAAAGCTTTCATCAACCTTGTTCAATTCCGAAACGACGTCGCGGAACTTCCTGCCGTAGATCTGTTCAACCGCCTTGCGCATCTCATCCTGCATCTCGATCCGCTCTGAAGCGACGCGCGTACCGGCTTTCTGAATCTCAAGATCAAGCCAGTCGATATAGCGCATTGCCGCCGCACGATCCTCTTCGCCCGCAAAGCGCGTCAAGTCCGTAAGCACGTGATGAAAAAGGAAATGCCCCTGGAATATCTCATTCGCCGTCTGCGTCCAGCTCCTGCCGTCCACGGCGGTCTTGCGCTTCGGGTTGCGCACCGCCTTTGCCAGAACCCCCGCCGCCTTGAGCGTACGCGCCTCGCGCACGTCCCACGCCTGGGCGATCGCATCCGCTCCGCCCTCGGCGGCATTGAGCCACCACTGGACCGCCGCCTCGACCGTCGCAAGATCCTTGTACTTG
>JAGBFY010000080.1 GCA_017936245.1 Kiritimatiellia bacterium | reverse complement strand
CCCTTCCCCTGCTTGCGGATAAAAAACGAATAGTACTCTCCATCATAATGGCGTCCCTGTATGGCACCTTTCATTACATTCGGCGTTGCTCCATCTCCGCATATGACAAGCCTCTGCTGAAGAGCGCCAGCGGACGGATACCATAAACCGGTCCAAATCAAACCTCCAACATCGCCGCCGGAAAGAAAACCAGGATAAGGGAAGGCTGCTTCCGAACCGATTTCAAAATTTGCATCCGTCTCCTCTCCTGTTCCTATGTACTTGAACGCGCCGCCATTCTCACGAGCGTAAATCGAACCGGATGTACCGATCGATGAAAGTTCACCCTTCTTGCCGAACTTGGCGATGCCGACATGCTGTCCAGACATTCCAAGACCCTTGTTGTCGCTTTGGGTGAATGTGCTGACGATAGTATTCTCCACACCCGTTAAATGTACGTATCCTCCGCTACGCCATCTAATCGGAGCGCATAACCTTCCGGCGAAAATCGATACTTTGTCGCCGTTGGACCACAACAGCTGGTTCGAACTGTTTTCAATCGGTGCCGTGTTGGTGACAATGGAACCCGGCTCTCCCCAAAGCTCTCTTACATATGTATGCGTAAGAACCTTGTCGGAGGTTGCCAAGGTGTAGAATGCGGCGTTGTTCGAAATGCAAACATTTCCGATCTTTACATCCGTCCCGCCTACCGCATCCTGCGGTAACTTCAAAGCGCCCTCGACAACATCAAAGTTTGCGTAGTAGTCCTGATGAATGCCATTTGACGACTTAAACTCGGAACGTGCTGACATCAGCCATAGAGATCCGGCACCCTTTTTGATGAGCTTGCCGCGGTTGCGACCTTCATGAGCCTGAAATGTAAAAGCGCATTGCATTTCGCGGTCATTTTCACCGATGTCCACCTCTAGGAAACAATCGTCATCAGCTCGGACTCTGCGAATCCTGTTGAAAGCCTCCCATTCGGCATCATCCTTGGCATTGAGTTTCACAACGACATTCTTGGGCAGTAGAACATCATCCTCCGCACCGGGATTGCCTTCTGGCGAGAAGCTTTTTGAGTCCGCCCATGAGCCAGACTCACCTCCTATCCAACTATACGTAACCGTTTCCGCAAAGGCAGAAAAGGCCGCAAACATCAACGCTGCAGCAGATGGCAAATGGTTTCTCATGATCGAATCCTTTCAAGATACACTAACACGTAAAAGGAAGGATACCAAAACCATTTTTTTTTTCAACAGGAATCGCAAAATTAAATCGAAACCAAAGCCGCTTCAACATGGCAATCTCCGGCTTCCTCAGACAGGCTGCAATGTTGCAAACCCGATTCCATGCACCCATCCTCTTTGTGGAACCAATGAGCCGAATGTGCTTCCCTACATTCATTAGGCGCAGATTCTTTGACAATCCCTTTTGCATAACCGATGGGGGATGGCATCTTCTGATATTCTCAGAGCCAGCACTGCTGCAAGATCAAGGAACGTCCCCTCACAAACGCCAAGAATCTCCTTCACGACCTTTCTTATCTCATCGTTCAGGCGCTCATTTTCCCCATTCGATTTCTTAATTTTCTCTTCCATCTCCCCTGCGCCATCATTCCCGCACTTTATTTCTGCTTCTTTATGCGTCTGGTTCTTACACATGAACCCACAATCACCACCCCCTGCATCAATATTTCCACCTCTCTCCAGTCCATCCACTCCTCTATTTCCACCGCTTTCCGTCCTCTCATCAACACCTCTCTGAGAATTAGTCCGAACCATATTCTCAACACTTCTCATCCCTTCGCGAACTGCATTATTTTTGCCGTTTCCCACATTTCCCGAAGCATTCTCGCAATTAAGCTCAGATTCATCCGTATCCTTCTCCGTGTGCGCAGCCCCGGCGTTCGGCAGGACCGATGCCGCAGGCACGGGATCCGATATCCCCACCGCCTGACGGAACCTGCGGGCAAGAGCCTTGTAGCGCATGAGCGTCTTGTACGATCCGTACAGATCCGGGATCTCGCTTTGGATGTATCGCCTGATCCCGCCCTTTCTTGCAATGATCTTCCCATCTTCACCAAAGACAAGCGAATTGTCGATATAGCATTCAAGGTCTTCCATCTGAGAACCAAGCCTGACCATGCTCTCGACAGAGTCTCGGGCATGAAGAAACGCCTCCCTTAGCTGCTCTGCGGTAGGACGAGCATTGAGCGTTGTGCGGCGACGGATGCGCCTACGGTCCTCCGTCAGCCCCAACCTTCTTGCACGTTCCGTTTCGTAATATGACGGACGGCGCAGGCGGTGCAGATGAAGGTCTATCCTGCGCCTCATGACCCATATTGCGAACGCCCCACCCATGAGAAGCGAAATGCAAAGGGCATCAAAAAGGACCTGCTCACTTCTCCTGCCCCTTCTGCGGAGCTGATCGCTTAACGTATGCGGTACATGGCCAATAGTGCGCCCGTTCCTGTACGCCTCGCGCCAGAATTCCCTGCGGT
>JAGBFY010000079.1 GCA_017936245.1 Kiritimatiellia bacterium | reverse complement strand
CTTCGGCTTGTGATGGGCGCGGATGGGTGAGAATTCCGCTTATTCATGACGCTGTACGCATCTGTACAGTCGTGAACGAGTGCGGCAAGCCGCTCGAGACGCGCAGAACGCGCGATTGCATGTATGTCCGCAGCGACGGGCGGCAGATTGTGATCCGTTACGTCTCGCGCGATGTGGAGATATCGGAACTGCCGCACAAGTTCACGGAAGCGCTGGTATATAAACTCGCCGCGCTTCTTGCCGGTCCTATGTTCGGTGACGACCGCAAGACGCAGAATTTTATGACTCTCGCCGCGCAGAAACTGTCCGATGCCGTCACGAAGGAGACTGACGAGACTGCGTTTCGCGGCGAATGGCGCAATCCCTTTATTGCCGCGAGGAGGTAACAAGTTATGGGTAAGATTGTGCAGAACAACTTTTCGGGCGGAGTTCTTTCGCCGTCGCTTTACGGTAGAAGCGATCTCCAGAGCTATTACAAGGGATGCGCAAAGGCCGAGAACTTCATTGTCACAAAGGAAGGCTCTTTGAGGAAGCGGCGCGGCATTTCCTCGATATGGAAATACGACAGGAGCCAGTATACTGGAATACGCATTTTTCCTTATCATTACGACCGGACCGAAAGCGGAATTATCGTTCTTCTCATTCAGAGCGATTCTCAATCAGCCGGGAGAATCCAAATTGTCTTACTTGATAAAAATGGAGTTCAGAAAGATTCTGCCACTCTTGCTGACGGGACGTTTACGCAGGCGGATCTTGATTCTTTGCAGCTTAAACAGATCGGCGATGAACTCTGGTTTACGGGTGCGGGGATATTTCAGGTTGTAAGAGTCAATGATTATATGACGTCATCCGTGAAACTTCAAAACCTATCCTGGGCACCGGCGGGTAAACCCGCGCCTCTGAAGAGTTTTACGGTACGCGGATATAACGCCGCTGGTTCGCAGTATGACGGAAGCGGCGAGACGTCGTACTATTATTGCGCCTATATCGTCGTTGACGGGGTGTCATCATCCCAGCTTGAAAAAGTTGGCTATCAGAAGAAGTCCTGGGTAGCCGGTGACTATACTCAATGTATCGTCGAGATCACTCAGGCGCAGCTGGATGCAGGATTCGACTATGTCGTCATCGGGAAATCCAATGGCGGCAAGGGTACATACGGCGAAGTGTGCAGATTCTATATGGAAGATTTCGAAGGCAACTTAAAACTGACATTCACCGACAAAAACGTTTCTCCCGGGGAAGGTGTGTTCGAACAGACCAACATTCTCGGAAACGGTTTTGAGAATCCGCTTTGCGTCGACTGCTTTCAGCAGCGCAAGGTTTTCGCGAATGCGACTACGGACGGCAAGAAGTTTCCGATGACAATGTGGTATTCGGAGGCGGGCAATCTCGATAACTTCTACGCGAACAGGCCAGCGGTTGACTCTGACGCGTTTTCGCCGACGATTTCGACGACAGGACCTTCCTTTATACGCTGGATCGTATCCTACCACGAAATGCTCGTTCTGTTCACGGAGGCAGGACTTTTTTCGGTGGGGTTCTCGCAGCAGGCGGGATTCAGCGCATCGTCCTGCCGCATATCGAGATTTTCGAACATTTCGATCAGTTCGACGGTTGCACCGGTTGTCACCGACGCGGGCGTGGTGTTTGTCGGAGGGGACAATAAAACGGTCTATACGGCCGCGTACGACCTTCAGGAGAATATGATGAAGCCGATAAATCGGCTTGTTCTCGCCGCGCATCTGACGCGCAAAAGCCAGATTAAGGCGATGGCGCTTCAGTCTGCTCCCGACAATGTCGTATGGGTAGTGACGGACGACGGCAGATATCTTACATTCACCTTCGAGCGCAATGAAGAGGTCTACGCCTGGAGCGACGGATTTATCAGGGACGCTGAGATTAAGGATGCAATTTCGCTCGGATCTGTTACGGACTCTTCGGCGGATCGCACTTATGCCGATATGATCTATCTTGTCAAGAAGGGTGAAGAACTGTACATTTGCAGGCAGATAGACGGTTGCTCGGACAAAATAGGCGATGTTGAAACGCCTGTTACGGCGACGCTGACGACTTTGAGACCCGAATCGCAGGAGCGTACGATCTCCGGACTTCAAAAGAACATCAAGGATGTCCTTTTGAGGCTGTACGAGACGGGGGGCGTTTCGGTCGTTCCCGTAGTCGGAAGCGGCCCGTTCCAGCTCGTTCCCGCCAAGATGAGCGGCGCGGAGCTTTTTACGGGAGATGTAAAGGTCATGCCTCGCGGTTACATAAACGAGGCAGGGCAGATGACGTATGTTTCCGACAACGACAAGCCTTGCGAGATTCTTCAGGTGGTAACGCAACTGGAGGTGAACGGATGAAAAGAGGCTATACTTTCCGCACTCCTACAGCCGAGGACATAGAGTTTGTCGCGGCGAATATGCGAGAGGCGGATCGCCGCGAGCTTAAACGCTGGACGGGGCTTGATTCCGAATGGGGGCTTGAGAACTCCGTCGCGCAGTCGGAAGTGTGCTTCTCCGGAGTCTTCGGCGACGGGAAGGTCGCCTGCATCTTCGGAGCGACGAGGATCAATCTCATGGAGTCGGACGCAGTCTTGTGGGCGCTGTCCACTACCGAGGTTGACCGCCACAGGATTGAATTTGCCGCCGCGACACCCGCCGGACTCGATCTCATATTCCGCGCAATGCCCGATACGGCGGAGTTCGGCAACTGGGTGGATCTCGACTACAACGGCGCCGTTCGCTGGATTGAGCGCAACGGCGGCGATTTCTCGCTTACAACGCCGCGCCGTCCGGGAAGATGCGGCGGCGTTTTCGGCTATTTCTACATGGTTAATCCTTATTTCAAGAGAGAGGACGATTGATATGTGTGTGATTTCGGGAACTGTAG
>JAGBFY010000011.1 GCA_017936245.1 Kiritimatiellia bacterium | reverse complement strand
TTATCCTGTTCATGGTGTCGTATCGATCCGCGATTCTGGCAAATAGTTTTTTCATTGTGTTGGAGAAGTGCGCGTTCCCAGTCATGCGCTCTTAAACTTCAAGTCCTCGGATTTCGGGCTGTAGTGATACTCCGAAACGTTCACGGACGCATGCCGCCATCAGTCTGGCGAGTGCGAGTATGTCGGATGATGTGCAACCTTCCTCTGCGACAATCACATTTGCGTGTTCGCTCCATACGCTTGCCCCGCCGACTTTCAGCGATTTTGCGCCGGCTTCTTCGAGAAGCTTTCCGGCAGGATTGTCTGTAGATGGGTTCTTGAATACGCTTCCGCATGTACGGGGCGGGAATTTCTTCCTGCGAGACAGGTAATCTTCTGTGGATTTCAGCTCCTGAGCTGACGCTTCGGACTTCAGCTCCACATGAGTTATCAGCCCGGGGATGGACGATGTGCGGTATCCGAATCCACATTCCGATGCTGGGATCTTTCTGCCGTCTGCGATTACATGGTCTATATGGTTGCCGAAGGAATCGCCAAACGCTCCGGCGTTCATCTTCGCCCATCCGCCGATCGTTCCGGGGATTCCAGCCATGAATGCAAGTTCAGGATGTTCGGCGATAAGTGATGAGCCGGGCTTGGATGCGTTCGACTCCGGCGGCGCCTTTACGATGTCCGCATCGGTCGCACAGTCGCTGAACCACGTGTTCGTGCCGGCT
The DNA here is from genome assembly GCA_017936245.1 of Kiritimatiellia bacterium. GTDB lineage: Bacteria > Verrucomicrobiota > Kiritimatiellia > RFP12 > UBA1067 > UBA1731. The sequence continues at coordinate 5,190 of JAGBFY010000011.1, read as the reverse complement.
CCAATTATGATTGATTCGCGTGATGTGTCGGGCATTGAACGGACAAGCCGTCCGAATGTGACACCTCCTGTGCGAAACGCCGAAAACCCGGAAAGCTCTATCGGGCTTCCTTTTGCTGGTGAAGCATTTGATTGACTGGACACATCCTTGAGGATCTGCGGAACGAGACGGATTATGTCTCCTGCGCCAAGGAGCATTATGGCATCTCCTGGCTCTTGAGTGAGGTACATATGCCGCCAGGCCTCTGCTGCGGTGCGTGCAAGGATCAGCTTGCAGGAAGCCGATCCGTCTTTTTGTCTCTGCAAAAGGTAATTGCGGAATTCATGATAGAGGTCTGCAATGTCTCCGCCTGGGATGGGTTTCTCAAATGCGGCATATACCGGTATCAGAACGACTTCATCCGCTTTGGCGAGTGCTGGCGGAAATTCCTTGAGAAGTGTTTTTGTCCGGGAATAGCGGTGCGGCTGGAACATGACCCGCAGACATTTCGGGTTCAGTGCGCGTGCCATGGAAAGTGCACACTCGATTTCGACAGGATGGTGCGCATAGTCCGAGATGATGGTTGGCTTGGAGCATATCTGCTCGAAGCGACGGTCAGGAAGCGCATTCAGTGCGTCAGGCAACGCCGCAAGGATGGCCTCACGGGAGTGCCCGCGGCGCAATGCCACTTCTACTGCTGTGCGGGCGTTGCGGACATTGTGTTCGCCGAGCACGAGAGGACGTATCTCCGGCCAGTCGTCGGATGGGAGGGTGGTGGTCTCAATCACTTCATCAGCCGCCGACATCGCGGTTCGGTAGCACGCAAGATAATCGTCGTAAGTCTTGAAGTGATCTGGATGATCGTAGTCGAGCGAAGTGACAACAAGCGTTTTGGCCTTGTATAGCGCGAGCGTTCCGTCTGATTCGTCTGCCTCGATCACCATCGGCCCTTTGCCGGTTCCGGCAACGGGAAAATCGTCCGTCTCTCCGCCGATGCACCAGGATGGATCATCTCCGAGTGCGCGAAGGAGTTTCGCTATGAAAGTGGATGTGGTCGTTTTGCCGTGCGTTCCGCAGACCGCTATTCCATTGGAAGCATTGAAAATCTCCGCAAGCACCTCGCCCCGGTATTTCACCTGGCATTCCGACTTCTGCGCGGCCAAAAACTCGGGGCTGTCCTTGGGAACGGCCGGTGTGAACACGCACACGTCGAGGTCTTGTGTAATGTGTGAAGGGGAATGTCCGGCACTTACCTTGATGCCGTTCGCTTCAAGCCAGGCGGTACGGGTTGAGGAATGCAGATCGCATCCGGACACGTCGTGTCCGGCCTGTTTGAGCAGAAAGGCGACGCCGGCCATGCCTACGCCGCCCACTCCTGTGAAATGGTATCTTTTCATCATGATAAAACTGGTTGATTATAGCATAAAACATACCGCTTTTTATATTGACCCTAAATGTTGTCATGTGGTATATTGCTCTTCGGTTTCGCATGCCGCGCAGACTTGTTGCGGGCGCTAAATGTCAAAGAAGAATACAGAAGAGGAAATATGCTGCTGGAACTCAACGGACTAGAGGTCGATTGCATTATAGGTGAACTGCCGGAGGAGCGTGTGCGCAACCAGAGGCTTGTCCTGGATGTGCAGCTTGATGTCTGCGACGACTCGGCTTTCAGCGACGAGCTGGCGGATACGGTCGACTACGCCGCGCTCGCTGATTCGATACGTTCGGCTCTGATCGCGGCGGAGTGCCGTATGATAGAGCGGGCGGCGAAGGTTGTGCATGATATATGCATCGCCGATCAAAAGGTCCGCTCCGCAAAAGTCAAGGTGACGAAGTCAGGTGCGATAAAGCATCTTGCTTCCGCCTCCGCGACTTATGGTATAATTGCGGGTCAATGAACAGTCGGTGTATTTCTGTTCGGAAAGCAAACACATAAAGAAAAAGACAAGAAAGGCGGCAGTCAATGGCAGGCGAGAAGATCACGATGGAAAACGGCGCACTCAAGGTGCCGGACAATCCGATAATCCCTTTTGTGGAGGGAGACGGAATCGGGCCGGACATCACCCGCGCCGCCATGACTGTGTGGAATGCCGCCGTTGAGAAGGCTTATGGCGGTGCGCGCAAGATCGAGTGGAAGGAAGTGCTCGCCGGCGAGAAGGCGTTCAACGCCACGGGAGAATGGCTGCCGCAGGCTACGCTTGACGCGTGCAAGGAGAATCTCGTTTCGATCAAGGGTCCGCTCACCACTCCGGTCGGCGGCGGCATCCGTTCCATCAATGTGACGATGCGTCAGGAGCTTGACCTCTACGTATGCCTGAGGCCGGTGCGCTGGTTCAAGGGAGTGCCTTCCCCAGTGAAGCGTCCTGAACTCACCGATATGGTGATTTTCCGCGAGAACACAGAGGACATCTATGCCGGAATCGAATGGATGAACGGCACGCCGGAAGTCGAGAAGGTGAAGGCGTTCCTGCTCGGTGAGATGGGCGTCAAGAAGATCCGCTTCCCCGAGACCGCCTCCATCGGCATCAAGCCCGTCTCTCTCGAAGGCACGGAGCGTCTCGTCCGCGCCGCTATCGACTACGCGATCGCAAACGACCGCAAGTCCGTCACGCTCGTCCACAAGGGCAACATCCAGAAGTTCACGGAAGGTGCGTTCCGCGACTGGGGCTACAAGCTTGCACAGCGCGAATACGGCGCACAGCTCATCGACAAGGGACCGTGGTGCTCGTTCAAGAACCCGAAGACGGGCCGCGAGATCGTCGTCAAGGACTGCATCTGCGATGCGTTCCTCCAGCAGATCCTTACGCGTCCCGCAGAATATGACGTGATCGCCACGCTGAACCTCAATGGCGACTATGTGTCCGACGCGCTTGCCGCAACGGTCGGCGGCATCGGCATCGCTCCCGGCGCGAACATCAACTACAAGACAGGCGTCGCAGTGTTCGAGGCCACGCACGGCACGGCCCCGAAGTACGCGGGGCAGGACAAGGTGAACCCCGGTTCGCTCATCCTGTCCGGCGAGATGATGCTCCGTTACATGGGCTGGACGGAGGCGGCGGACAAGATCATCGCCGCAATGGACAAGGTCATCGCCGATAAGACCGTTACATACGATTTCGCCCGCCAGATGGAAGGTGCGACAGAGGTCAAGTGCTCTGAGTTCGCCGCCGCCCTCGCCGCCGCCATGTAAGGCGGCGAGAGCCATAGAAGGTGGAAATTACATTTTTTTTTTCGTTGAAAAAAAAAAAAATGATTTTGGTACCTTATTCATCGCTTGATAAACTGTTAAAAGGAGTGAGCGATGAAAAAGATGCTTTTTTCATGTTTTGCGGTGATGGCCATCACGGCTTCCGCCGGTTACGACTTGTTTAGAAGCGGGTATCCGCCGAGCGTTTCCAAGTCGTCGGCAACAGGCCCCGAAGCTGTTCTTACGTTGAAAAGCCTAAATTCAACGGCGTCATCGGGAGAAGCGCTTGATTCCCGGATCAAGACGATCTCGCAATCAGCCCCTCTCGCTGTTCCGTTCAGTTCTCTCCCTGTCGCTTTTTGCATCACCTTCCGCTAACAGAAAGGACACCAAATGAAAACCAACAAGATCCTGACTCTCGCATCCATTGCGTCAGCCTGCGTATTCGCGGACGCGACGGCACCGGTGGTTCCAACGGTATCGAACGTCTCGATCGACCAGGACCGCTCCCGCAATGTGACGATAACATATACTTTGGCGAACGGTCCGGCGGTTGTCACCTTCGACATCCAGACAAACTATGTCGACGGCGCGGAAACGAAATGGGTGTCCATCGGTGGGAGGAACATCTCGCATTATTCGGGCGGCAACTGTCTTGTGACAGGAGAAGGTGTCCACACGATAACCTGGCATGCCGAAAAGTCGTGGCCGGACAAAAAGATCGCCGCAGGCGGCGTTCGTGCCGAGCTTACCGCATGGGCTCCAGACAACACGCCCGATTACATGGTCGTCGATCTTGCGGAGCAGTCGAACTCCCGTGTCCGCTACTATGCGTCCACAAACGACCTTCCCGGCGGACTTCTCGAAAATGAGGCTTACCGTACGACGCATCTCGTGATGAAGCGCATCCATGCGAAGGGCAAGTCCTTCACGATGGGGTCGTATTTCGAGGGCGGTCGCACTCCGTCAACCGAGATGACGCACACGGTGACATTGACCAACGATTACTATCTTGGCGTGTTCGAGCTTACCCAAGGGCAGTGGGCGATGATAAAGGGTACTGATATATCTGCTAAGTTCACTCATCCGCAGCAGCGTCAGCTTCGTCCAATGGAAAACATCTCCTACTGCATGATGCGTCTCGCGGCGAACAATACGGAGGATCTGGGCTATTGGTATCCCAATGCGCCTCATCCGGAGTCGTTCCTTGGCATCTTGAGAAGCCGTTCAGGAATCGATTTCGACCTCCCTTCCGAAGCGCAGTGGGAGTTTGCCGGGCGGGCCGGACAAGGAGAAGGCAAATATGGAAATGGTGCAGTATATGAGTACATTAATATGAGACCTTCTGAAGGATCCATGCCGCCGGGCAGGTATATCTATACCTGGGCAGATCCTTCAGCAGAAATAAGCTCAGATGCTCAGATGGCTGCGACCTCTCCTGAAAACGGGACGGCAGTCTGCGGTTCATATCCACCTAATGCCTTTGGACTGTATGACATGCATGGAAATGTGTATGATTTCTGTCTTGACTGGTACAAGGCGGACATTACAGCCCTTGGTGGCGCTGTAAATGTAGAAGACGGTGATGTGTACGCTGCTCCAGGAAAAGACTACGATGGCAAAAGAGCGATTGTCCGAAAAGGCGGCAACTGGGGGCAATCTTCAACAAGTAGGCTAAGGGCTTCCGATAGGCAGTGCGATCCTTCCACAGGACGCGCAGTCTATAACGGATTCCGTCTGAAGTGCACCGCCGGACTTAAATAAGGGAGGTCGCCATGATAAGTCTATTGGCTTTGATTCTTTCTTCGCCGCTTCTGGCGGCGATGGCGGGGCCGGTTGCGAAGATAGAATCGTTTTCGCAGGCTGCGGACCGCACCGTATCATTGACGTATTCACTTTCAGGTGATGCGATAGTAACGCTTTCGCTGGAAATGAAAAATGAGATGGGTGAATGGACTGCGTTGGATGATTCTGTAATCCAGTATGCGTATGGTGATGTCAACCGCGAGGTTGCGGCGACATCG
>JAGBFY010000010.1 GCA_017936245.1 Kiritimatiellia bacterium | reverse complement strand
TCTTTTAACACACGACCAGGGGAACGCCGACCGATACCCAACGCCTCACCACTTCCCCTCTTGAGATTCAAGGTTGCACCACTATGATTGTAAAAAACGCTGCTTTCGGCTTCCACATCGGTAGTGCTCGGAACGCACTGCCCCACAAGAAGCATCGCACTGATATTCAACACGCCAAAGTTGTCGAATCGGGCAGATTTATACTGCCATCCCGCTTTCTTATCAAGGTCGTATCTTCCGTGCGGAGCCATATAGATCTGAGCGACATTCGCCGTACCCTCGTTTGTCACTATGCCGGTCGCGCCGGATGTTCCACCGATCACAAGCACCGACGTTGAAGTAAAAGTTCCGCCTTTTTCGATTTTCAGAAAAGAAGATTCACCGTCAACGCATCCTACACTCACGTAGTTTCCGGCCGTCCATGTAGCTCCGTTCTTGATGGTCACAAGCGCATTTGCGGAATCACCTTCGCCGTCCGCATGACCGATATAGACCTTCTCGCTCGTCGTTTCGGACGAGTTAAACGTCTTGTTGTTGTAGTACACATCGGCAAAGACCGATGCCGACAACATAACAGCCCACGCCATTATCGCTATTTTCTTTTCTTTCATGGTTTTTCTCCTTTTCTCTAAACTCTAAACTCTTTACTCAACACTCTTCAAACCGTCTCTCCGCGGATGAATCTCGGGGAGACCTCGCCTGAATTGTACTTTCCGGTACGCAAACCTTCAAGCACTATTTTGGCAAGATATTCGCCGTCCTCCGCCGCATTTGCCTCCATGCGGGTAAGTGGCTTCACAAAAATCGGTCCGCAACCGCAGTTGACGTTCGCCCAGGTCACAACCCCGACATCCTCGGGTATCCGTACGCCCGCCGCCTGAAGTGCCGTGAGTGCACCCATTGCGAGATAATCGTCCTGGAAAAACAGAACGTCCGGCAGCCATTTACGCCCTTCCTTCTCCAAACGGGCCGTAAATGCGTCAGCGGAGGCTCTAGCAACCTGTGTTCCCGGAATATGACGGCCGTTTCGCACGACCACCTTCCATTCATCCGCTGCAATTCCAATACCTTCAAGAGCATTACGCACATCAACCGGGTGCTTGGAATCCATGGAAATCTGAAGCACGGATTTAACGCCGTTTTCCCTGCAAAGTTCCACGAAATCGCCGACTGCCGCAGTGTTTTTGCGCAATACCGTTCCAAGACAGTTTTTGCAGGAGTCGAGCACCGTCTTCGAAAAACGCACAAACGGAATTCCCTTGTCAGAAAGCCATTGCGATATTTCAGGTTGATCATGCAGCTGCACGACCACATCGATCTGATGATGGATCATCATATCAAGCAACGAAAAATCGCAGGAACCGTCCTCTTTACGCAAAACCGTCGCTACCAGAGGAAGATAACCTTCCTTGGTAAGCATATCGCGCAAAACGTCGCCTACAACGGTCAGATACTGGATTGAACCGCCGCTCGGAACCACGATAAGGGCCTGTCCCTTCCACATGGGACTTTTACTGTCGCACACGACAATTCCGATATGCGGACGCGGACAAACCAGACGCTCTTCTTTCAGGATTCTAATCGCCCTTGAAACCAAAACACAACTTATGCCCGTCATTTCGGACATTTCGCGTATGGGCGGCAAAACATCACCCGGAGCATAATAGCCAGTCAGGATTGCCGTGCGCAATGCGTCAGAAAGCTGCACAGCAAGAGATGTATGCAACGTCCGATCCACCTTGAACGGCGGCAATCTGAAGGCTTTCCGCATAAATGAGGTGTATTATATCACAATAATGACAAACTGCACAATAGGACACAGGACAATCGGAATCGGGGCTGGCATACTGAAAATGAGAATTCGGTTCGGACTAATTCTCACGCGCTACCGAAGCGGTGCTATTTCATAAAACAGGTTGCTTTTTATGAAAATTCAAACTCTTTTCAAAGCCTCTCCCCCAGTCCCCTCCCCCAGTTCCCTCCCCAGTTCATATCATCTTCTTGAAGGGCATGTCCCCTTATTTTCCCATTTTGCCCTGTTCCCCTTCAGGTATTTTCTGAGGTTTCCGTAGAGCCACGAACGCGTCTCGGGGTTGTGTTGGAGTATCCGGCAGTGAGAATAGGGCTCAAGCCTGGCATCGAACGGCAGTACTGAAGGTCATTGCACACATGCGCCTTCGAGCACCCTGGAATCTTCGCAGGGGTGAGTCGAATCGGCGACAAGGACGCATCTCCTGCGGAAGCAGAGGTGCCGGGGAGTGCGAAGGCGGCAGAAGATGCCATTGCCGCAACCGTGAAAATCACAGACATCGCAGCGGCATTCCGGACTATTGATTTAACTGACGACCTTGTTTGTTTTCCCTTCACCTCAAAAGAAGGTCTTTCGCAAACTCTTTCACCGTTTTCCCCGACGCCTTGGCCTTGGCTTCGAATGCGGCGTATTCTTCTGCCGTAACATCGATGGATATTGAGCAGGCGCCCGGAATTCGGGCAAACTCGGCGAAAATCCTCTCCTTCATCGATTCCTCAACACCCATCGCCTTCAGAACGCCCCATGCCATCATGCAGTTGCCCTTGTACGCCATATGAACCCCGTCCTTTGTGAGCTTGTTGCCGCCCGTCTTGTCGGTTTTGCGTATTTCAGCGAGCTGAGCGTGCATCGCGGCGTTGAGATCGGCGAGACGGAGATTGCGACGCGCCGCCTCTGCGCGAAGCCAATCATTGTAGGCCGCGAGCTTCTTGTTCTCCTTCGCCTCCGGATCCTCGGTGATCATCGTCGCCGTAAACACGATCACCTCGATTCCGGCAGCCGCACACCTGTCGAAAATATCGCTGACGAGAGTTTTGTATTTCTTCAACGGAACGCCTGTCCCTTTCTTGTCATGCCACACATCGTTGACCCCGCAGGAGAACGTCATCCACTGCGGCTTTTTGGATATGACATCGCGGTCAAGGCGCTCGTTCATCTGGACGGATTTGTGGCCACCGATGCCTGCCGGGATCTTCTTTGCTGACACACCGCAAATCTCAAGCCCCTTCATCACAAGATTCACGTAGCCGGCAGGATACTTGTTTCCCTGATTCGTGATCGAATCACCCAGGAACGCGATTGCATCACCGTTCTTTATGCAAATCTCAGCATTGGCGGAAGCAGCAAGAACTGCGGCAATCATGGCAAACATCAACTTTTTCATAGCAGTATTTCCTTTATCCTTTTCTTTGCATTATATTATACACCATCAAAATGACAGTAGCATCTGAGAACCCTACCGTACACGCTCCCACCCGTCAGTTTTGTTTACCGACAGCTTCTCTTCCGTCGGCATGGCAGTCGAAACCTCAAAGCCATCAAATACAATCCCTTTGGCAGAATTGACGATAATCGCCTCTGGATTCTGAATCTCACCTTTGACATTCTCGAAACGGACATTCTCAACCTGCGTAAAACCGTTCCCCTGAATACGGATAGGACGCGCACCTTTGATTTTCAGATTTCGAAATGTAGTGTTGCCGAAGGATCTGAGCTTTATGCCGGACTCAACAAGAAACGTCAATGGACCTGATTTCACGTCAATATCGCAATCCTCGACAAGGATGTTTTCCATCGCGAGATTACCATGGTCGCCATCCTGCAGATACCGCACCGGATTTATGGACACGATACCGTTGAATCCTCTGATCTTCAGCCGCCGGAAGATGCCGTTTCTTATCGTTCCATCAGATGGACACCCCAACCTGATCGCCTGGCAGCTGCTTGAAAGAACGCAATCCTCGACTATCATATCCTCGCAAAGCGCACTATCTCCATTCGGGCTGATGATGGAGCGCATAACTATGCAGTCATCGCCTGTTCGCAGATCGCAGTTGCGGATGCGTATCTTTCTGCACCCGTCAATATGGAAGCCGTCGTTGTTGATCATCTTCTGATCGGCATGGATTTTCACGCGCTCGAATTCCAGATTCTCGCACATGCGCATCCAACATGTCCAGCCAGGACTATCCTTAAACGCAATATCGGAAAAACGGACGTTGCGACAACCGACGAACTGAACCATCCGAGTGCGCGGAGCCTTGGGCTTGGCGTACATCCTCGCAACGGTATTCGTGTCATAGAACCCGGGGCCTTGTCCGTCTATGACACCTCCGCCGGTTATGCAGACATTGGTCTGAAAGAGACACGAGATGAAAACCTTGTTCGACTTCTCCGGACTTTTCCCGATGCGCCTGTCGATCACATCGTCATAGCACGAGGCGTTGGCACCACCCAATATGACAGCCCCTTCTGGAACTATGAGCGTAACATTCGATTTCAGATGGAGCGTCCCGCTGGGATAGACCGCACGTTCAAGCCGTACATTGCCTCTGCCGGCATTATGAACGGCATCAATGGCGGCTTGAATCGCCTTCCCCGTATGCGCCGACGGGGTCTTTTCAAATGCAGATGTCTCCATGATTCTAGTGGCGCCTTCAGCACTTTCCATTTCCGCCGCCCTAGC
>JAGBFY010000078.1 GCA_017936245.1 Kiritimatiellia bacterium | reverse complement strand
GGCATATGCATACACGGAAACAACAATGGAATGCGTCGTCATATTGGACGGATCATTCAGCTTTGGGATGCAAATTCGATTCACATCGTCAATCGTGCCAACAAAGACATCTTTGATGCACCTGATTTAGGGAATGAACTTCTGCTTACGCCAAATGAAATGCCGTTCCTCGAACGACGGACCATCACCGGAACAGTTATCGCGTCATGGCATGACAACCAAATCATGATAAAGACAGACGATAAAAATCTTGTGCGGTTAATAGGAATATCCAGTACAGCCCCAGAGGTCGGAAAAAGAATTACGGCTGTGGGCTTTCCCGAAACCGACCTGTATTCAGTAAATCTCAACAACGTGCGGTGGCGCTATGCAAGCGGAACCCCATTGCTCCCCGATCCGCCCATGCGTTTGACTTCCCGTAAACTTCGCAATAAGCACATTCCTCTCCGCCACATCCAGGCCAGGTTACATGGAAAATCCGTACAGGCCGAAGGGATTGTAAGAGGGCTGCCCTTAGGAGAGAGCGATGGACGCATGATCTTGGAATGCGAAGGATGTCTTCTTTCTGTCGATTGCAGTGCCTGTCCAGATGCACTTGAAAAGCTTGCCATAGGCTGCACAATTGATGTGACTGGAATATGGATTACCGAAACCGAAAACTGGCGTCCCAATTCTGTGTTTCCCCGCATAAAGACCGCTTTTGTGGTTGTAAATTCCACTGACGCCATACGAGTGATCTCATATCCCTCTTGGTGGACTACAGGCCGCTGTCTCACCCTGATTGGAATATTGCTAACTCTGCTTGCCTGCGTCATTGCATGGAATCGCACACTGAAAGCCATCGCTGAACGCCGCAAACGCGAATTGAGAGATGAGATAGTGTCACACATCTCATCCGATCTTCGTTTGAGTGAGCGCACCAGCCTTGCAGTTGAGCTGCACGATACCATCGCCCAAACGCTTACCGGAGTAGCATTGGAGCTTAGAACTGCGAACAATTTGCTGTCGAACAATCTGGAGGGCGTTCGATTCCATCTTGACGCTGCCGCAAAAACACTCACATTCTGCCGGAAAGAACTAAAAAACTGTCTCTTCGACCTGCGCAGCGACACACTTGGACAACGTGACATGGAAGCATTCATACGCCAGGCGGTTTCTCCGATTATCGGACAGACCAAACTTGCAATTCGCTTCAATGTACCCCGTGAACGCATATACGACACGTCTGCACATGCAATCGTAAGAATAATCAGAGAGCTGGTATCAAATGCGGTTAACCACGGAAAGGCACAAACAATACGGATTGCCGGCGCTATAGAAAACAACAGTCTTTTCTTTTCGGTTTCGGATGACGGTTGCGGATTCGATATCGCCCATGCACCCGGAGTTGAAGAATGCCACTTCGGATTCCAGGGAATCCGCGAACGCGTTGCAAAGTTTCACGGAGATATGAAAATAGAGTCCGATTTAGGCAAAGGAACAAGGATATCCATATCCATGAACCTATCATCACAGTGCCATACATTCTAACCATCTACTTAAATGAAAAAGCCAATAAGAATTCTAATCGCCGATGACCATGCAGTAGTCCGAAGAGGACTTCACTCCCTCATCCAAACAGAAAAAGACCTTCTCGTCATTGGAGAGGCTTCAAACGGCATAGAGGCTGTCGAATCAACACTTCGACTAAAGCCTGATGTTGTCATAATGGATCTTATCATGCCCGAAAAAAGCGGTGCAGAAGCCATTGCCGAAATAATGGCACAAATCCCGGAAACGCGGATCATAATACTTACCACATTCGGCACAGTCGACGACATGGCAAGAGCCATCGAATCCGGCGCCGCAGGCGCGCTATTGAAGACATCGGATGAAAACGAACTCATAGCGGCCATTCGAACCGTTGCTGCCAACGGATATGCCATTTCATCAGAAGTGCAACAGCTTATGGCAGAGAACCCTCCGGCGCCGCAACTCACATCGAGACAGCTGGAAGTACTGAACTCAATGTCGCAGGGATTCTCCAATGCCGACATTGCCGGACAACTTGGCATCAAAGAATTCTCTGTACGCGAGCATGTCGCAGGAATAATGGCAAAGCTTGAAGCATCAAACCGCGCTGAAGCCGTCGCAATAGCGCTGCGCAAACGCCTGATCGAATTATGAGATCAAAACGCCGCACGGCAAAATCTACTACGGATAGATATAAGCAAACTAAAAGCGCACTTTCCATGGGCCGCGGGTCTTCCAGCATTCGCGTACCGCCTCGACCGTAGGCTCCACGTAAATCGCCGTCGCCTGATGGCGGAACCACGTATCCTGCCTCTTGGCAAGCTGGCAGGTGCGGATGAATATGCGTTCGCGGTCATCCCCTTCCCGGTAGCCGATGGCGAGCGAAGCGGTCTTCGACCATACGGGATACAGTTCGTGAAGCCTGCGCTTCTCCTCCTCGAGTCCGGCGAGGAACATCCCATCAAGTCTATCTGCGATTCGCTGACGCACCACGGCGCGGTCTATCTTGAGAACCGGATATTCCGGCGGCGGCTTTACCCATTTGCGGTCGAGCCCACGAAGGAGCGCGGAGAAGTATAGCCCCGTCCCGCCGACGATCACTATCGGCGTCTCCTCCGGAACGCCTTTCACCCATTCAGCCGCTGCTCGCAGCCACGCGCCGGACGAAAACTCCTCCGCCGGCGTCACCACATCCACGCCGCCCATTCTGAACTCCGCAATCTCCTCCGGCGGCGGTTTGGCCGTGCCGAGATCCATACCCTTGTACACAAGCATGGAATCGGCGGAAAGGATGACCGCCCCCATCTCGCGCGCAAGCACGGCGGCAATGGCAGACTTGCCGGACGCGGTGGGTCCGGCAAGCAGGTAGGCATTGCGTTCGATCTTTCCGTCCATCAGCGAACCTTCACGAAAAGGATGAACAGAAGCGGAGTAAGGAACGCCTGCAGGAGCATGAACCGCATCAGCACCTGTGCGTTCGACCAATTGAGGATCCGCTTGCAGTGGTCATGGAGCGGGAAGCGCACCGAATGGATAATGCGCACGAACGGCGACTGTGCGGCCTGCTCAAGCTCCGTAAGCACGCTCGGATGGCGGACTTCCATCCCAAACTTTTTGAGTGTGCGCAGGAGCACAAGCTTTCCGAGTCCGCCGCCGCCGTTCACGAGAACGATCGGAGCGACCGCGAACACGAGAACCGGGTTTCCGGTGACAAGCACTCCCACCCCGACGAGCATTCCCAGGAATCGGCTTCCGGCATCACCCATGAGGACTTTCGACGGTTCGGCGTTCCACCAGAGATATCCGCAGAGCGAACCGGCAACCGTCATGAGCAGAATCGCCCACCGTGCGGCCTGAGGATTGAACGGAAGCAGCAGATACTTTGCAACGGGAGCATAGCCGATTACCACGTACAGCAACGCAGCGAGGCACACAAGCGAAATGAGCGTCAGGGAACCCGCAAGAGCATCTACGCCATCCGAACAGTTTGTGGCGTTCATCGTGAACCACAGGAGAAAGCCCGCTCCCGGAATGTACAGCCACCACGGAAGAGTCCATACGGTCTTGAAGAACGGCAGCCACAGTTCGCCGCCCTGACCGGCATATAGAAACATTGCCGCGCCGATGGACACCACCATGTCGAGCAACCCCTTCTTGAGCTGTCCCCACGGAACCGTGGAGGCGTCGTCAAGGAATCCGAACGCCATGGCCGCGTACAGGCAGATCACAACGCCCATATCGCATACGGAAAGCGGAGCACAGAGGAGGATCACCGGCAGCGCGACAAGCGTACCGATCACTCCTGCACCGGTGGGTTTTCCGGCGGACTTCATTCCATCCTTGCCAAGGATGGCCTTTCCGTGATCATGAGGCATCAGGTGCCACAGTTTCGGAAGCATGTACCAGGTAAGGTATGCGGCAAGGAACGTGCCGAAAGAAAGGAGCAGCGCATGAGAGCGAAGAAGACGGAACGGTCCGAAATGATCCTCCAGCGCGTATGACAGCCAATACAGCATGCCTTAATCAACCTTTCATCTTTGCGACGGCACGCTTGAAGCCTTCCGCCGAACGCGCGATTATCTGCTCGTCCACGGAACATGACAGACGTACATATCCGGGTCCGCCGAAGCCGCGTCCGGGAACGACAAGGATCCGTTCCTCGTACAGTGCATCAGTGAACGCCAGATCGTCCCCGCCCGGGGCCTTCACGAAGAAGTAGAACGCGCCCTTCGGCATGGCGAACTCGACGCCTGCCGCCGTAAGAACTTCTGCCATCAGCTTGCGGCGGCGGTCATATATCCCGAGATCGACGGTGGTGTCGAGAAGTCCCGCTACAAGACGCTGCCCTATGACCGGCGCATTCACGTAGCCGAGAGTACGGTTTGTGAGCGTAACGGCTGCAGCAAGCGTCTCAACGCCCGGCATCGCAGGGTTCAGTGCGATATAGCCGACACGCTCACCGGCGAGGGAAAGCGTCTTGGAGAAGGACCCCAGCACAATGCTCCACTTAGTAAGCGGCAGCACGGGGGCGACTTCAACGCCATCGTATGCAAAAGCGCGGTACGGTTCGTCAGAAAGCAGATAGAGTGGACGCCCCGATTCTCCGCGGGCGGCGTTCACGTCATCCACAAGCTTCGCGATCTTCGCCATTACCTCTGCCGAATAGATCGCGCCGGTCGGATTGTTTGGAGAGTTGACGAGAAGTGCGCGAGTCTTCGGCGTGATCGCAGCGGCCAAACCTTCGATATCCGGCGAGAAATCCTCGCTCTTGGACGGAACTGTCTTCAAAACGCCGCCGAAGTGTCCGCAGTAGCTTGCGTACTCGACGAAATACGGCGCAGGGCACACCACCTCGTCGCCCGGCTCGATCACAGCGCGGAAGAAAGACACGAGCGCGCCGGCCGCTCCGACCGTCATCACAACATGTCCGGCGTTGCAGCGGACCTCGGAATCATGAATCCCCTGCTGACGGTTGATGTACTGCGCCATCGCCTCACGG
>JAGBFY010000077.1 GCA_017936245.1 Kiritimatiellia bacterium | reverse complement strand
TGGACACCCGGTCAAACAGCTGAGCAGCCTCGGCATAGCGGCCAAGCTCCATCAACGCCTCGCCTTGCACAAGCAGAGATTCAACGAACAGCGACTTGTCGGATGAGGCAGAATTAGCAGCCAAAGTCGCAAACTCTATCGCCTTCGTGTACTCCATCTGAGCCGAGGCGCAACGTGCCGCCCAAAGCAGGGCATCAGCGGCGGACGCTTCACCCTTGCGCAACGACGCATATTCGGTGAAATGAGACTGGGCATCCCTGTATTCACTGTGGTTGAACTCGTATTTTGCGCACCAGAGCATAAGATCGGCGCGAAGATCTTCATCCTTCGTGGATTTCATGAGTTCTGATGCGGCATTCCTAGCCTCCACATCCCGTCCCGCACCGTACAGGCACAGCGCCATCAGAAAACGCATGCCGTCGGCAAGCCTAGGATTACGCGAGGCGACGATTTCAAAATCGGCTGATGCCTCTTTGAAACGGTAGTCGCGATAGCAGGCACGCCCCCTGCCGAGGTAAGCTTCCGTTACATCTTCAGGAGGAAGAGCACCAGGAGATTCAAGAATCTTAGTATAGCGGTCTATAGACTCACCGAGCCTGCCATTCCGTGCCACTATGGACACCATACGCAGATTCGCCTTCTGCCCCCATAAATCGTCTGTCGCTGCCAATCCTTCATAGATTCCGGAAGCCCGGGCAACATCTCCCGCCCGCTCCAATGCATCAGCCTGCGAATAAAGCGAACGGTCTCTGCCCTTTCCGCCATAGGATGCACTTCTCTCGAAACTCGCCGCCGCATCGACAAACTTCCCTTCCGACAGGTACGCATTCGCCTGAAGATAGGCCAAACGCGACTTGTCATCCCTCTCTTCCACCAGCTGCTCCGCTCTCGCAAAAAGCCCCGCCGCCTCTGAATGGCGCTCCAGCATGTACAAGGCCTGTCCCCTGCGCTCAATAACAGAGGCATTCATTGCAGCAGACGGGAACGCTTCAAAATATCTGCGGTATTCATCCTCCGCACCGGCAGCGTCGCCCGCCTTGAGAAGCCTGTCCGCGAAGGACCTTGCTGCAAGTTCCGACATCCTGTCATCTGGATTGGCTCGCAAAAGTGCGCGCACGCGGGCGACTCCTGATGTATGCGTGGCAGGATCCTCCATTTCGGAAAACCCCAGAACATATCCTGCCCTGATCCTTATTTCCCGACGTGCAGAATCCTTGGCAAGCCCCATAAGCATTTCATGCGCTTTCTTTCTTTCGCCGACATGGCTCAGGGCTTCAGCCACAATCATTCTCGCGTCATCCCCGACAAGCCCCGATTCCTTGTTCACATCCACAACAGACATTGCCTGCAACGCCTCCTGATATTTTCCGGACGCCACAAGAACCGAAGCATTGAGCGTCGCCACCGGAAGAGCAAGAGAAGGATCGGAAAAAGGCTTCGCCATCGATTCATTCGCCTGATCAAAATCACCTACACGAATCAAGGATCTGATACGCCAGAACCTGAAACACTCAGAGGTCTCATCATTCCATCCTGAAAGACGTCTGCGAATCTCGGCATCATCCTCAAGATGTGCAAGAGCCTCAAGTGAAATCAAACGGGCTTCCGTCCTGTCGGCGGCATTTGTCGTCACCGCCGCAATATCTGCTGCCGCAAGCGCAGAACGCCATACTCCATCCGCGAGCGACTGGCGGGCAACATCGAGATCTCCGCAGAACGCTGAGACCGCAACACAAAGTACCGCATATAGGACAATTCGCTTCAACGGCGCAACTCCAGAACCTTCACTTACACAAGAGATCCCTTGTAGCCCATCTCCGTAAGCAGACGGTCGTTCTTCACCCAGTTTGGCTCAACCTTGACCCAAAGCTCAAGACAGACCCGCAACCCAAACATCTCGGAAAGCTCCGGTTCTGCCGCCTTGCGCGCGAACTTGAGGTTCTGCCCGCCCTTGCCGATGACCATGCCTTTCTGGGACTGCTTGTTCACATAGATTACGACCGACACATCCCACTGATCCTTGGATTCGTAGATATCCTTAACAGCGACACCTATCTCATGCGGCACTTCCTGAAAGAGCCTTGAGAGAAGCTTTTCGCGCACAACATCGGCGATCGCAAGCTTACGCGGATAGTCAGTGACGATATCATCGTCAAAAAGCGCAGGACCGACCTCCGCCATATCGAAAAGGCAGTCAAGAAGCGTATCCAACCCATCACCCGCCATGGCGGACACCTTCAGCCATTTGGGTTCGACACCCGCCGATGCACAGTTCGCCGCCCAGCTGTCACGGTACATCGTCTCGAACACGGGACTCTTGTCGCATTGGTTCAGCACAAACACGCAATTGTCCGGCTTTTCGCGGGCGACACGCGCCATCCACCCCTCATCCTCAATCTGCGGAGCATGCGACGCGTCGAAAACCACGCAGAGAATGTCCGTCGCTGCACTTGATGCACGAGCCATTCCGTTAAGCAGTTTGCCTAAAGGACCTATCGCCTTGTGAAGTCCTGGCGTATCGATAAGAACGAGCTGGCCACGCGAATCAGAAACGATTCCGCGCACACTGTTGCGCGTAGTCTGCTCCACAGGAGAGACAATAGACACCTTCTCGCCGACGAGTGCGTTGACAAGTGTAGACTTGCCTGCGTTTGTGCGACCCACAATGCCGACAATCGCAGCCTTTTTATCTGAATTTTCCGCTTTACCGTTCATGTTGCAACATATCTTTTAAGAATGTGTAAATTATACCATATTATGGAAACACCTCAATCCCCGTCCGCTTTTGGCGGTCAGCGCAACAGGCGGCCGGTGACAATCCGTTCTGCGCGCCAGTCCTGAATGACGGTCTCTGAGGCCTTCTCCACCGAAGATATGTCGATGCGGTAGAGCGACTCGAAAGCCTTGCTCCCGGACAGCCCCTTGAGGGTAAACACAAGTTCCTTTATTCTGGCGGGACAGCGTCCCTTAAGCGTAACGGACCGACCCTTGTAGAGGTTTTTCATGAGCCGAGGATACGTTTCGGCCATAGTCCCCGCAGCGAACATTATGCGCAGATCCGTCAGCACTGGATCGCGGAACGCCGTTGCGAGGGGTTCAAGCGCAGAACCCGCGTACTTGCGGTTGCCCATGTGGATGATCGATTCACCGCGGTTCCCGCGGGTGAGAAGATCTATCAACTCCCTGTTCGCCTCCTTTTTCACACCGTACATGTAGACGGATATCAATCCGTCGTTCAACGCCGTGAAACGCGAAAGTATCTCAGCCGTATCGCTCACGCCGGAGTTCGCATCTCCGTCGGTAACGACAAGGGCGATAAGCGGACGCGTCGGATCACGAGGCAGTGTCAGCACTGAACGGATCACGGAGAACACGTCCGTCCTGCCATGAGCGGTGAGGCGGGACAGCCAGCGATCCGCCTCCTCGAACGACGGGGCGTCGCACTCCCTCCACTCTCTGAAGGCGTAGGTGAACCTGTTGCGGAACGCCACAAGATTGAAACGGTCGCCAGAGTTGAAGCAGGTGCGCAGGATCTCCTTCGCGGCGTTGCGGCATCGGCGAAGACGGTCTGAACCGATTGAGCCAGACGCATCTATCAGGATCACTGCATCTTTGGGAACGACAGGGAGCGCATCTGGTCCCGTCTTCGGGGAGAAAGTGATGGTGAAGTACCGCCATCTGGGATCGGCAGGATCGAGACAGGCTGACACGGAGCAGTCGACGGCGCTTTCCACTGGAGCCGCATCCGGTACGGACAGGAGCGCTCGGACGGCAGCCTTCTCCTTCTCGACAAAACCTTCATTCACGGAATCAAGAACCTTGTTGTCGAAAACGTAATCCACCTTTGGAGCGGCTTTCGCTGGGGCGACACCTGCCATGGTTGCCGATGCGGCACCATCACCGTCAATTTGCGGCAACGAAAATTCCGGAGCCGGAGCCGCCAATCCTGGAACAGGGATCAGGGAATCTCCTGCGAACCCCGCCGAAAGCACGGCAGAAGAAGAGAGCGTGGGGGCGGCAGGCGTACTGATCGGCATATCCTGAACGGCATCGGCGACCGACTCAAGCTTTACGGCTGTCGGTTTGGGCAGTTCAAACGCCGCCTCCGCCGGCCCGGTCACGACCTCCGGCACGGCAAGCTGTGGCGCAGGAGCCGTCACCTGGACATGCGAATCGGCAGATGGTGCAGCCCCTGCACCGACAGCGCCGACCTTAGGGGCGGACTTGGGGGCAGGGACATCTCTCTTCGGCAACGTCTTGGTCCGCTCCTGAAAAGGATCGCCTTCAAACCGGCGCACCTCCATCGGCGGACGGTGCTGACGTTTCGACTCTGACTGTACAGTTCCGACTCGGCTCATGACCTGCGGTGCCGCAAAGAACATGAGCCCGGCATGAAGAGCCAGCGATACCACTATCGCTAGCAATATCAGATCCACATTGTCGGAATTTCGCTTCATCGCCATTCGTCCATCTGTTTCCTTGCCTCTTGAACAAACAACAGCGATCAGAAGTCCCGCATGTTAGGTGCCTTTGGCTTGGGAGGCATCTTCGTGACGGACAGCTCCTTGGCGATCGGAGAACCTTTCTCAATCCACTTGCCGAGCTCAAGCATTTTCACGAAGCGCTTGAACGCACTGAAGCGGCGAGGATCGCCCAAAGAGCCTTTCCTCTTCTTCAAAGCGGCGATGCATTCTTTCTCCACGACCTTGATGCGAGCCAGAACCTTGCGGTCAGGTTCATAGCAGAAGGACTCCCAGAGACGGATGAATTTTTCGCCGGGATCGTCCGTCTTGTCGGCGAGTGCAAGCGACTCACCAGCGAGACGGTGCCGGAGA
>JAGBFY010000076.1 GCA_017936245.1 Kiritimatiellia bacterium | reverse complement strand
GAACCGACGTTGTCCAGGGACAGCGGCAGACCGAGCGTTGCCGACCAGACCATTGTGCACCGCCAGTCAGATGGTGTGAGATAGTATCCGACAGGGTACCCTAAGTACCGCGACAGACAGATTCGCTCAAATTGTGCGTTGAATGCCCATTTCAGAACTCCCGGATCAGTAAGTGCTGCCAGTATGTCGTCGGGGATTACCTCTCCGTATTCAAGGTCAATTACCCGGACTGGACCACCGTCTACCGAATAAGCAAACAACAGAATCCGGAAATCCGGTGATTCGCAGTAGCGGTAGACCCCGCTTTTTGCGAGGTCCACGCTGCTGTAGGTTTCAATATCACAACTCAACAATTTCATTTCAGCCATGCGAATGACCTTCCTAACTTGATCCTTGAAATAGTAGTTTGCGACACATTATATCGTGTAGCAATGGAGGTACCGCTTTCCCCGCAAAATAACCGGAAGCGAATATCATCAACATCATCAGTGGACAATTTTCGCCATTTTCCACCTTGGATATATACATCAAGGATATTTTCAGTCCGAGTTCCATATCGAAGATTACACACACGATTGTCTGAAGGATCGCCGTTGATGTGCAGCACTTCGTATCCATTTGGGCATTTACCTATAAAGGTTGCTGCAACAAGTTGATGAACAGGAATACCATTACTTCCATGTTTCAGGACAACGGATAAGTGACCTGATCTGCAAAACCGTCCTGGTCGAAGGATTCTACTACGAACCATTCTTGAAAATGGTCGTCCTGTATCATGATGATAGACTGTTATATTCCTATCAACACTTCTGATGCGCCCTAACGTGCTGGCTTGGTATTTACCTTCATGCCCCGGAATGTCTTCCCATTTCTCTTCATACATACGGCATTTCCTTTGGGGATCAGAGTGGTTGGAAATACCCCAACCACCCATCCCATAAAAGTAATTAAGCAAGGAAGTCCTCGTCACCTTCGGCGGTGAAGTCATCTGCCGCAGAGGTTCTGCAGCTGAGAGGTTCGCCGTCACGGATCTTCTGGATGTTGCCGAGACCGCAGGCGATGCCGCGATTGCCGTTGGAGTTGAATGCATAGAAGTTGATGCTCACACGGGCGTAACAGCCGGAGTAGACCTCACTTCGGTCAAGGATCGGCTGAACGGAACGGTCAACGATCTGCGGAGCGGTAGTGCTGTTGGCATTGACAAAATAAGAATTCTTGTAGGCTTCGTCATCCTCACGTTCCACATCGCCGTCACGGAGCGGGAGCTTCAGGGCCGCCTTGTTCGGAATCTTACCGCCGAATTTCGCCGCACCTTCCTTGATGGCGGCATCAATAGCAGCGTTGATGGCATCGACGGTCTTGGTGTCAGACTTCGGAATGATGAGGGATACGCTGAACTTCGGCTTGCCGTCGTTGATCGCCACAGCCTTCCATACGTTTGCGTAAGAAAGACGAACGATTCCGGTAACAACCTTTGTGGGGGTCTTGATAGTAGACATATTTTTTATTCCTCCGTAATTTCAGTAAATTCTGTAGCTGCATCGTCTGTTGTTATTGCCGGACGCTTGTCCGAGGCGGGAACAAGAGTCGGCTTGCCTTTGGGTTTCTCGACCAGTTTCCCAAGGACTTCATTGAAGGTTTTCTTGCCCATGAGTTTCTCCATCTCCGTGATGGGAATCAGGCTTTTTCGGAAGATATCCGTGTATCCGGCGGCATTGGCAGCTTCGATAACGGCATCTTCATCGGCATATTTCCGTTTGGTAGTGCTTTCGACCAGTTTGAAACCGTTCCACACCTTGCCATGGTTGATGGCGGCATCCTGTGCGTATGCCTGGATTTCGTTCGCCCATTTCGTGAGATCATCCAGTTTCAGAAGGATATCCTCGATTTCCGCATCTGTCAGCAGAGGCGGCATAGCAAATTCGTATCGGGCAAGCTGCAGTTTGGCTTCGGCTCTGGCACGGCACTTGACCGTCGCCTTGCAGAAGGTACACCAACTGCCGGGTATGTAGTCACCCTCTCCACGGAAGGCGAGTTCGGCTCTCGGCTTCAGCACATTCTCCGTCCACGACAGCAGATCGTCCACGGTGATCGTCCAAGTGGAGATGTTGTCCCGGCGCGGCTGGTAGATCGTCATGGAGATTT
>JAGBFY010000075.1 GCA_017936245.1 Kiritimatiellia bacterium | reverse complement strand
GGATGGAATGTTCGATGTCCCCATAACAGCGTGTGCCAGTCTCACGGAACACCGGCCCCTCTCCAAGCACAGCATCCACAAACTCCGCGTAATTGCCGGATGTTCCCTTCTCGCTACGGCGCGAAACAGTCTCGGGGACTGCCCGACAGGCGTCATGCTTGAAGATCGAACGCATGCGTTTCTCGCCCTTCATTACGACGAAAGAGTTCTGTCCATAGTTGTCTGTCGAAAAGAGCGACCCCTCGTCGCCTACAACCACGCATCCGCCAACGGGGATAGACTTGAACAGATCCACTATCGGCGCAACCACGTCCGGAGCAGGAACGAGTCCACCCTCATACCAATGCATTTTGACAGCTGGCAATCCTCGCCCGTCAATACGGCTACGGCGGGCGGCGAAATCCATTGTCACAACCGAACTGAGAGGATATATGCCCTTGTGGTATTCGTCGATCCTCAGGCACTCCGCACCTGTCACTTCACCAAGTTCCATCCCGCGGAAGGGAAGATTCATCAAATGGCATGCCATGTCGCCAAGCGCACCAGTGCCGAAATCGGCGAACCCTCGCCAGTTGAACTGGTGATACACCTTGGTATGTCCCATCTTCGTGCACCAAGCGTAATCTCTCGCGTCCCCTCCGCGCTCACCCTTGTAAGGGCGTTCGGCGGCAGTGCCGAGCCAAAGGTTCCAATCAAGCGATCCGGAAGGCGTTTCGTTTGACGTTTCAAGAAGGCCATACGCCCAGTCTCCCTGCGGCCACACTGGACGGTTCGTCCACACATGAATATCCTTCACTGTTCCGATGATGCCGCTCTGGAGTATCTCGACAGCCCTGCGGAATGAGCTTCCCGAACTGCCCTGATGCCCCATCTGCGTTATGACGCCAGTTTCCCTCGCAACCTCATTGAAGCGGTCTAGCTCCCACAGTGTGCGCACAAGCGGTTTCTGCACATAGACATTTATCCCCTTCTTCATCGCCGCTATCGCGATCGGTGCATGCATATGGTCCGGGGTCGATACAGTCATAGCATCAATGCCTATTCTGTCCGAGGCATCGATCAGCTCACGCCAATCCTGATAGAGCGGCACTGAGGACAGATCCAGGTCCACGTTCAGTTTCTTCAGCTCCTCAGCCGCCTTTGCAAGCATGGACCTGTCGCAGTCGCATACGGCCACAAGGCACGCCTTCCCGGACTGCACCATCGGCAACCAATCAGTAAAGCCCTTCCCCCACACGCCAACAGCGGCAAGTCGCACCTTCCCATCAGAAAACCTTGCAACAGTGCGACATCCCCCGCACGCTAATGCGGCAACCCCTGCCACACCACCACCAATGAACGTCCTGCGAGTGCAGATGTTTTCAAGCTCCATATCTTACATGTTCCTTTCAATCTGACTGCGCTGAAATCACCAGCGCACAAAAGTGATTTTCGCCCGGTCCTCCTGCGGCATCCTGTACCATGGCGCATAGCGCGGATATCGTATAGCATTCACCGCATCGAGGAAGCGTCTAACAGACTTCGAGAGTTCTTCACGATCCTTTGCCGACACCACAAGCCTGCCACCCTTGCCGTCCTCCAACGCCACGGACAGCTTCGGCAAAGACACATCCTGCGCCGTCCGGGAACCCTTAAAGAACGCTGCCACTGCCGCTGCAATCTCATGCGAATCAGAATCGGGCGCGTGTTTCACCGGCAACGCCATCTTTCCGGGAACGCCATACTTTATCTCAGAGGGAAAGGCAAACCTGCGAATGCCGTCGGCCATCCCATAAAACACGCTATCACGGTAGGAGACGACGCATCTGCCGCCCGGTTTGACCTCAACATAGTTCGAGCCGGCGCGTCTATATGTCTCGAACGCATCCCGCGGAGAGAATGCGCCGTCGAACGACAACGACTCCAGGACAAGACGCACTTCACCAAAGTCACCTTCCCAATGAATGGCAATCTCACCTTCGCCCTTGATTCTTCCGACACCTTCAAGAACAGCAGCAAGCTGTGATCCGACATCAACCTTAACCAATTCCCGTCCGCCTTTGAAACTATGGTATGCCTTGCCGCCGAAGAACGGAGCATAAGCATACCCTATACGCGAAGGTCTACCACGAACCACCGCTGACGCGATTTCGTCCGAAAACACTTCGGTCTTCGCCGTGCGCACCTTCCGCTTGAGATTGCAGATGGCGAGATAGCTTCCGTCCGACAAACCATAACGCGCAAAATCCCATCCATCACCTTCGAGCACGAATCCTGGCACGGGCTTGAAGCCCGCGTCGTTCATCCTTGCGAATGCACGGGACGCGAGAAACGTATATTCCGAAAGAAAATGGCTCGGCAGCGAACCTCCCACAGCAAACGAACGCCATACCGCATATCTCGAAAGGTCATTTATGAGAGATGACTTATCGGCAAGCGACCACCGCGTGAAATTCGGGTCGAACTCCGAGGCGGCGAAACCCTCCCAGAAAGTAAGCCCCTTCTCTCCGAGCGCGAACCTTTCGGGGAGTCCGTACGGAGGCGGACGATCCCAAGGCGTATATTCCATCATGTAGGTATCTGCCAGAAGCATGTCGGAAATATGTCCGCCGCCGGAATTGACCGTAGCCGCGCATGTGCCCGAAAGTTTCCTGTTCGGAAGCGTCCTGACGAATTCGCACAGACGGGCCGTTCCTACGCCCCGCACGACGCCAGGACCGTATGCATCCCATCCGACATTTCGCATCATGCGAAGACGCGGCCCCCGATACACTGGCCTGGGGCCCGAAACGTCAAAGGCAATCGCACCAAGATCGTGCCTCTTCACGAGCTCCGTCAACTGCCTGCGCAATTCAACACCCCAGGAACATTCGGGAAACGTAAAGACGTCCGTCGCATAGGAATAGTCGGAGGAGACAAACGAATTGGCACCAGCCAACGAATCGGGATACCGTGCCGCAATCTTGGAGGATATCTTGGAGAGAACCATCATGTAGAATGCATTCGCAACACCACACCTGTATCCCGTAGCCAGACGTTCATTGAGCATGGCATCAAACCCGGCGATCGACAGCGTCTCGTTCGTGACGCTCTTCTTGATGCCGTCCACGGTCCAGTAATCGTAATGCTGCACCCAGGAATAGTCTGTGCGCGGACGACCCGTGGGCTGTTCCTGATTCAGCGGGTCTCCCCAGCTGCGGTCGGATCCATGGCACCATTCCCAAGTCGCGCCGGAGAAGCGGCAACGCTCCGGATTCGGTTGAATCCAGCTTGCATACTGCGCATTTATTCCGTAGGCGGCAGAATTGACGCGCGGATCGCGCCTGAAGAACTTGGGATAAAGCGGGTAGTATCTCGCGAACGCATCGCGAATCCCGTACTTGCGGGAATAGTCGATGGAATGGAACGAGCAGGAGAACTCGCCGCCCTTCCCGAGAAGGGCGGCCGGAACCTCCACCTTGATCGCAACGCCCTTGCCGCCTTCTGCCGGCGCCCAGCGAAATTCCGCAAAGGACAGGAGATCGGCTGCACCTATGCCAAGAACGGTTCCGCAGGAGTTGTCATGTGCACCGCCAAACAGGAAGCGGCCGCCTTCCATAAGACGACTCGAACCGGACTTCTTCGCATCTGGAACGTCCGCAAGTCCATCCCACACGGATGTCGCTTCCGGCACAGTCACCGATGCCACGATGCGCACGAGATTCGTACCGTCCACACTGTTGCGGACCCGACAGCGGATGGTCTCTATTCCGCCTTTTTTCGCAATCCGTTCAAATGATGCGTCCACACCGGACGACTTTCCGATTGTGGCACCGTTCGCATCGGTGAACGAAACCTGAAACGCATCGACGGAGAAAGCCAGAACTGCGATGAACGTAAACGTAAGATATCTCATGCCAACCCCTCAAAATTCCTGGAATATGCGTTCCTGCGGAGCGAATACCGTTTTCTTCGAGCCATCCGCGTAATAGACATCCAAGGCATGACCTTCGATAGTGTTGCGGTCGAGGCCTCGCGACCAGTCCGTAATCCCATCCAAGCGTTCGCGATAGCTGGTGACAGGCGACGCGAAATCTTTCTCCCATATGATGTCACGCAATCCGACATGAATTGCCGCAATACGCCTGATCGGCTTCTCGTCGGCAATATCGACCAGGAGCGAACGGTCTTTCACGTCCGTTACATCCACGAAAAACGGTTTTGAAAATTCCATCTCGCCGGCGGCAAGGTAGAGCCCGAAAAAACTGCGGTGACTGTCGGCCTTTATTCCTTCGGGGAATTCCACAAGCCTGTAGCATAGCCGCCAAGTGGCGGAATCCCCGCCAAGCGCCTCACGCGTGCGCGGAGAAAGGAACGGCTCGATCCAGGCGTTGTGTCCGCCGAAACAGTAGAGCCGCCTGTCGAGACGCCGCCCGGAGACCGGATGAATGGCATCGTTCCCGAAAAGCACTTTAGCATTCGCGAAGCGTACCCATGCCCCGACAAGATACTTGCGGCCTTTCTTCACCGCCGGACGCGCCCGCCAATATGCGGAATGCGGTCTGACGGTCTTGACGGAATACACAATGTCATCAGGAGAGAACGGACCGCCCTTCAGGCGTTTTGAAATGCTCCCTTTTTCGAAAGACTGATTGGGCGGAGTCCACTCGCATTCGTCAAAAAGATTCTTCTCGGTCGTCAGAAGATTAGGATAGAAGAGAACCCGTGCATGAAGAGTGCATTCGAGAGCGATAAACACCGCGCCGGCGATCACAAACCGGATGGAGAAACAGCATTTCATCGTATCGATACCTTCATTCCTATTACAGGCAGCCAGCACTGGTAGCAGCCAATATCAACCGAAATCCCGTCCGCTCGAGCGAACCCTTCACCGCGGATATCTGTGGCGCCGTCCATCCATTGAGCATACGCACCGATTCCGCGCAGGGGCGAAATGCGCTTTAGCGAATATGGATGGTTTCCTTCCTTCGCACCCATAAACTTCGGATCAGCAGGCAGATCGGCTCCAAGCTGATAAATGCTTCCATCCAACGAGTACGAGCTCTTGAGTGTAGCTGCATCGATATTCGATCTGGCATACACGCAATTGCTGAATTTTATCGCAGAGGGAATGGTTTGACTCGGATGACATTGAATATCTTGATAAGAATTCCCATAGAACAGACAGTTCTCAACAAGCATCGGTTGATCTTCCGTTTTGAAGTAAGTGAACATATAACCGGAAGAATTTTCTACTACTGTGCAATTGACAAGATGAGATTTCATCGTAGCAGTACCATAACCGAAAAACATTGCCTCATTAGGTGTACATCCAACAAATAGACAATTCGTACAATTGGGATAACGGGTATAGACATAGTTTGATCTGAAGGTTAAATCAACATGCGGATTGTCAAGAACAATCTCAGCACCTATATTCGTAAACACTGTGCACGAAGC
>JAGBFY010000074.1 GCA_017936245.1 Kiritimatiellia bacterium | reverse complement strand
TTCAATGACTGCTGCAGGAGGACTCCATCTCCGTGATGGCGGCATGTTCTCATGGGAGAAGGCTACGGATCGTGTGACTGTGCACAATATCAACGCGGCAAATGCAATGATCAAGCTTCCTGTATCGGCAGACGGCAGATCCTGCGCACTTCTGCGCCTTGCCGGGAATGTGAATCTTTCGGGTGTGACTTCTATCGGATTTACACAGGTGCCGTTGGTCTCTGAAGAAGTGGACATTCCGGTCATTGCAATAGACTCTTCGGTTGAAAGGGTGTTCAGTTCAAGTGATTTCAATCCCTACGGAGTTACTGGCGCACAGTTGCCGAATGCGTCCGGAGTGAAGGTTGTGCGTGATGCGGAGACAGGGGATCAGATTGTGTATGTCACATTGATTCCTTGCGTCAAGACCTGTGTGTCAGACGGAAACTCTAATCCCGGGCATTTTGCGGCATGGGCATGGGGTGATAAGAGCATTGATCCGGCGGTCGGGGACGGGAACAATTATCTTACGTGGAATACGCATATCATGCACAATGGAGAAGGTGAAGAGTTTACAGTCCCCGGGTCGTCTCTCATACTGTACAATCCCACAAAAGAGGGCTTTTCATTCAACCTAAGGCATAAGAAGACAATATGTCCACATCTTCTGGCGCTGGACAGATCTATTGTGGAAGCATTCAGTTATTATACCGGCAATATGCCTGACAAAGGACAGTCGCACGAGTTGGCGGGACATGTTGAAGTGCAGACTACGCCAGGGAACAGGTTTACGCTTTCGGCAAAGCGTTCGCAGATCAAAGTAAGCGCACGCATTACGGGCACGGGAACGATCCGTGCGAGGTCGGAGCCTCGATTCTACACGCCGCAATGCATGGTTCAGGTGACGGGCGTCAATCCTGAATACAGCGGATATTTTCATGCGTATAACGATGTTGATGTCGTGACCAACACCATCGCCTTCAAAATATCGGAGGAAGGCAATCTGGGCGGCAATCCGCGCGTCTTTTCGCCTGATGCGTTCCGTCTCGGATATGGATGCATATTCATGCCTTCGGCAGAAATTACCATTGATGATGAGAACCGAGGCGTGACGTTTGCCGCTTCGACAAATGTAAAGAACACGGTCAGAACGGGTCCCATCCTTGATCTGGCGCATGACTTTACCGTAAAAACGCCTGTAGTGTTCGAGGAAGGCGAGTTTGTGAAGACCAATTCTGGTACATTCGCATGGGGAGTGGCAGGCTCGACAGTGTCGGATGGAGCGAAGTTGCTGGTGAAAGACGGTGCCGTTAAGCCTCAGGGCTTCAGTGCCTTTGGCCCTATGGAAATCGCATTTGCGAAAGGAACTGTGCTTGCTATGGACTTCCCGTTGTCCGAAGATGATTCAAGATCCGCTTATGGTGTTGATATGCGCGCTGTGCGCATGTCGCATGCAGATGAGAAGTTGGCCGTGCGTCTTGAAGCAGATGACGCAATCTCGACAAGATCCATTTCTTTGCCGCTTGCGACATTCGCCGATCCGGCGTCTGCGGAGGCGTTCGTTGAATCTGTCGCCATATCCGCTCCCTGCGGTTGGAGAGTGGAGCTTTCGGTGTCTACGCAGACGATTGGCGATGACAGCGTCGCTACACTCAAGGCCGATCTCGTGAAGACAGGTTCACGTATCATAATCAGGTAAAAAGGGAATATTGAAAATGTTTTGCAGATTGTTTGTTCTTGGGGGAATCTCTGTCGCCTTGTCTACAACTTCCTTCTCGGCATCCAAATTCATTCTTCACGGCTGGGATCTTTCGGATACTCCGCCTGATGTGGTTGCCGCCAACATTGACAAGTTTTCGGGGATGCCTGTCGACGGAATAACGCTCCATGTGCCGCCTACAACACAAAAGGACGGCACCGTCATACACTACCGGTCCATAATGCAGGATCCACCGTGGCTGTATGAAAGTCTTGAGCGGTATGAACCTTCATTGAAGAAGATTGCGGCGCATCCAGCCATAAAGGAGTCGTTCCTGAACTGCCTTTGGCTTTACAATCACGGCAATAGACTTGACTGGCGTGATGACGCCCAGTGGCGGCGTTTTGCCGGGAATATGCGCATGTTCGCCCGTCTGGCGAAGCGCTGCGGACAGAAAGGGTTGTTCATAGATGCGGAAGATTATTCCAAGGAACGGCAATTCTACCGTCTTCCCCACGAGCCTGCGTACGATGAGTGCGCCCGCCTGGCGCGTCAGCGCGGACGCGAGGTGTTTGCCGCCGTGTTCGAGGAGTTTCCTGATGCGGTCGTTCTTTCGTTCTGGTTCTTTTCCGGCTGCCGCAGCGCTCTCGGAATGGATGACCCCGTTGCCGCCGTGCGCGATGCCGGTCATCTCTGGCCTCATTTCGTCAACGGAATACTTGATGCGATGCCAATGTCCGCAACCTTGGTTGACGGTGACGAGTGTGCCTACAAATATGATTCGAGAATCGCTTTCAATGACGGTGCGATAAAGCAGGTGATGCGGTCCATCCCGCTGGTTGCTCCCGGAAATCGGGATAAATTTCGCGCCAGGATGCGTGTCGGTTTCGGCCAGTACATCGACATGTACGTGAACGCCAAGAAGCCGGGGAGTTCCTGGTATTTTGGTCCGGAAGGAGGTTCTCGTCTGGAACACTTCCGCCGCAATCTTTCGGATGCCGCGCATACGGCAGAATATGTTTGGATATATGGCGAGAAGTTTTCCTGGGTTGAATGGAAAGATGATGCCAGTGTGAAAATCCGCCGCCGTTACAGCCGCAAGCATACATGGGAATCGGCGCTGCCAGGCCTTTCAGACGTGCTTGCCGAGTTACGCGATCCAAAAGGCGCGGCATTGGCAAAGGCCAAGCGGTTAAGGTCTGAAGGATCTGAGAATCTATATCCGGCGAACGTATGCAAAAAATGGACGTGGTTCGACAAGAAGAAAAGCGGCGGAAGCTTTACGGCGGTAACAGGACGTGATTCAAGCCTTTCGACGGTTGAAGCAACAGGGGTCGAAAGCGGAGCCTGGCATGTGCCGATGGATTCCGTGCGGGAAGGCGATGCGTACGTGATCGATCTGTGGATCAGGGGCGAATGCGGCGGATATGCGGAGATCATCTGGCGGACGGGCAACGCTCCGTTCAACTGGAAATTGGGCCGACACGCCATACCTGTCTCCGAATAATGCCGGGACGGCCGCCGCAGATGCACCAGAATACTCCATGCTCCCGCAGGCGTGGACGGCTTGATGTTCAGGATCAATGCTGAAAGGATGGCTCCGGGATCAAAGGCGTCATTTGAGGATATCGGAATCTTCAAAATAAAGCCGCCTCCGCAGCCTCCACGTCCACTGTTTGAGAACGGTGGTTCGTGCTGGACCATCGCCGTACCGGACAATGCGCCAAAACCCGTGCTGTACGCTGCGAGCGAACTTGCGGATACGGTGCACCGGATATCAGATGCCGAGCTGAAGACTGTGTCGGCTAAAGATGCGCCGGAAACGAATGTCATCTGGTTGAAGCAGGATGGGGACAGTTTGGCCGATTCGTTTTCCGTGGACACCGCTCCGGGCAGGATCGAACTCAAGGGTTCATCGCCTCGCGCCGTCCTTTTCGCCGTGTATGCGTTCCTGCGCGACCGGTTGGGGGCTCGTTGGTATTGGCCGGGTAAGAGCGGAGAGTTCCTGCCGAAACTTTCGGTCTGGAACGTCGAAAAGTGGCATAAGGAATACAAGCCGTTTTTCGGATACAGGGAGATGTCCATCTGCGGAATCCCCGGACACCGCCACGAGGATACCGAGCGCTGGTTTCCGAAGGTCTTTCTCAACTGCGGACTAAACACCCCTAAGCTGAGGGATGAAATCGGACTTGTCGTGCGAGCCCATGGGCATAGCGTGTCTTTGCCGGAAAACATGAAGCAGAGAGAAGTTCTTTTCAAGGCTCATCCAGAATGGTTTTCTATGATTAACGGCAAGCGTGACATAAAGGGAATCGCCGGATGCTGGAGCAACGAGGGTTACTTCAATTATGTAGTGGACAAACTGTGCACTGACATAGCCCAGAAGAATGCAAGCATCGCCTACTACTGCACGGCGGACATCATTTCGCGCTGCGAGTGCGAACAATGTACGCGCAATCCGGACAAGTCGGCTCGTTGGTGGAATTATTATGCCCGCATAATCAAGTCTGTAAGGGAACGCATCCCGAATGTCCGTTTTGCAGGACTGGCATACCAGGAATACCGCTCGATACCTGGGATTCCCGTGGCGGATGTGGATTTTGTGGAATACTGTCATTATAACCGCTGCTATTTCCACCCGTTGGACAGCGATGCGTGCGAGATGAATGTCAACTCGATGAGGGAGTTCAGGAAATGGGGCGAAAAGGCGCCTTTGAGCTTTTATGGATACGAGTTTGACGTGTTCAAACAGCCCATGTACCTTCCCTTGTGGAATGTGTTTGCCGATGAGATGAAGGTTTACCGCAAAATGGGGCTCAAACGGGTAAAGACCGAGTATCCGGTCAACATGCACAGGCTTGCGAGCAAAAAGGATCCTCTGCCCAAATCTGGCATCCTGCAGTATGCGTCACGTCTTTCAGCCTATGCCTGGGCGACGCTTGCCTTCGATCCGGACATCGCGCCCGGATCCATTGTGGATGATTTCTGCCGCAATGTGTACGGCAAGGGATCGCGGCACATGGTTCGTTACCACAAGCTTTGGGCTGATGCGTGGGGGACGTCACCCAAGCACATGACGTATTTCTTCAACGCCCCGCGCAATTTTGCCGACAAGCTCATGCCCAAAGAACTGGAAAAAAGGATGGGTGAATGCCTCGTTCTCGCTGCAAAGGCGGCAAAAGGAGATGGCCGCGCCCTTTCGGAGATCGCTCTTGATGCGGAATGTTTCAAAGCCTGGACTGTTGCGGCGGAAGAGGCACGGAAGGGTGGCATGGTTCATAATCTGGATTTCCGGTCGGGAGACGATGCTTTCAACACGATTGGCTGGCTGGAATCCCGTGCGCGGATCGGAAAGTCGCAGCCGACGCGCTTCAAACTGTACAGGACAGGAAAGGCTTTGCGCATACTCGCCGAATGTACAGAGGCTGACATCGCCAAATTGGATTGTGGAACTCCAAAGAATGACGCACACAATTGGGAATCCCCGACGATTGAGATGTTTCTTGACATCGGAGACGGAAGCAGCATTCAGTTTGCCATCACTCCGGCAGGAGGTGTCTGGGATGCGAAAAACGGCAAGGTTGACTGGAATGCAGGTGTGAAGGTCAGCCCGTCAATAACCGGAAACCTGTGGCAGCTGGATATTACGATACCGTTCGACGGGCTTGGGCGCATACCGGAAAAGGGAGATCGTTGGAAACTAATGATCATTCGCAATGCCGACAAGCTTTCCGGATTCAAGTCCTGCGGCTGGCCAATCAATGCACATCGCGATTACAGTTCGGCAGCGACATTGGTGTTCAAATAGCAGTACAGATAAAATACAATAAGGTGCATTATAATATGCGCACCAAACTCAAGGAGAAAAGATGAATAAGAGAATGAAAAAGTTTTGTGTTTCGGCGATGGCGGTATTGTCGTTTGCAGTTTCCGCTTCGGCGGCGTTTCGTCCGCCGAGTGTTCCTGTCGTCTCGTGCGACCCGTTCTTTTCGATATGGTCGCCGTCGGAGAATCCGACCGATGCCGATACGGAGATCTGGTTCGGTGCGAAACAGCCCATCAGAGTGTACGTAACTCTTGATGGTGTGAAATATCGCATAATGGGCGGCAAGGCCGATCTTCAGTGGCGTGATCGCGGCGTTGATGTTCCCGCACTGCGTTTCGCCGGATGTGAGGTGCGTCCTTTGACGAGCGTGTTCAGGTTGACGGATGGCTTTGGCCGCAATGTCACGCTCGAATGCATGACTCCGAAATTCACCGATAATCTTGACGTGTTTTCGCGTCCGGTCGCTTATTTTACGGTGAAGGCGGAAGGCGCTAAGACCGTAAAGGTAGAGGCCGAGATATCACCCTCGCTTGCGACCAACAACGATTCCGACTGGACACCGAAGGATCTTTGGCTCATGGAGCGCCGCGATTGCGAAATCGCGGGTTTCAAGGCGTACTGTCTCGGGAAACGCCGGCAGCGCGCCCTCTCAATGTGCGGTGACAGGGTCAGGTGCGACTGGGGGTGGGCTTGGATCGTGAATCCTGTTTCAGAAGGTAGCGAAGCATGGTTTGCCGTTGCATATGACGATATTGTTTCGCTCGAGTTCCTTGATGAGGAGTGTCCGGCATGGTGGAGGCGCAACGGCATGGGATTCACGGAGATGCTGTCGGCCGCTGTGCGTGAGCGCAAGGCGCTGAAGGAGAAAGCTGATGTGTTCGACAGGGATTTCGCCGCCCGTGCGGAGAAGGTTGGAGGTCCCCGCTACACAACATTGGCATCGCTTGCGTATAGACAGAGTTTTGCGGCATGCAAGCTTGTGAAGGCGAAGGACGGAAGGGCGCTCTACTTCTCGAAGGAGAATTCGTCCAACGGCTCCATCGGAACCGTGGATGTGTTCTATCCCCAGTTGCCGCTGCTTCTGCTTATGTCGCCGGAGCTCACCCGCGCTACACTCGAGCCGATCATGATATACGCCGCTTCGGACCGGTGGCCGTATCCGTACGCTCCACATGATGTCGGCACGTATCCATGGGCAAATGGACAGACCTACAACTTTAATCCAAAACTTCCTGCGTCTGCACAGAAGAAGGATGATTCCGCCCGTATGCCTGTCGAGGAATGCGGAAACATGCTGATCTGCCTTTGCGCTCTCGCCGAGCGCACCGGGGACGCATCGCTTGCTGGACAGCACTGGGATGTCGTGACGAAGTGGGTGGAGTATCTGGAGAAGTTCGGTTTCGATCCCGGCAATCAGCTCTGCACGGACGACTTTGCCGGACATCTTGCGCACAATGCCAACCTGTCGATAAAGTCGATCATGGCGTTCGCTTCTTATTCAAGGCTTGCAGAGCGACTCGGCAAGGCGGATGTCTCCTCGAAATATATGCGCATCGCCAAGGAAGCGGTTCCAAAGTGGCTTGAGGCTGCGAAGGGCGGTGCGCACGGCGGATACCGTCTCGCGTTCGATAAGCCGGACACATGGAGCCTAAAATACAATCTCGTATGGGATCGGGTGCTTGGCTTTGGGCTTTTCCCGAAAGAGGTCGCTGACAGTGAGATGGCCGTCTACCGCAAGGTGGTGCGTCCGTTCGGTCTTCCGCTCGATTCACGCTCAGAGTACGGAAAGGTGGACTGGAGCTTCTGGGTCGCATCCCTTCGCGGCGAGCGTGCGGATCTTGATCTTGTGACAGATGCCATTTACCGTTATGCGGACGAGACACCGGACCGTCATCCGTTCCCGGATTGGCATTGGACGAACAATTCCCGCGTTCGGGGATTCCTCGGGCGTAGCGTGATCGGAGGATTGTTCATGCCGATGCTCGCTTATGAATGGTCTGTAAAATAGAATTCACTGTGAAAGGTTGGTAAGATGAATTTTGCACTGTTCATTGCGGCGGCTCTGTCGCTTAATGGGGTATGGAAACTCGACTACAGGTTCGAGGAGGAGCGCGGTGATTGGAGTACGACCGAGACGCAGGTGCCCGGCGATGCATATGTCGCTCTTCAGGATGCGGGTGTCATTCCCGATCTGACCATTGGCACAAATGCGTGGGGCGTTCTTGAAAAGGAACAGTGCGAATGGCGGTATTCACGCAGTTTTGACGCGCCTGCCCTGAAACCGGGTGAGCGGGCGGAACTTGTATTCGACGGCGTCGATACCCGTGCGACCTACACCTTAAACGGGAAGGTCATCGGAAGCAGTGCAAATATGTTCATTCCGCAAAGATTCGACGTTACGGATATGCTCAAGCCTAAGGGAAACACAATTGAGGTGCTGATTGCATCTCCATTGGGGCGTAGCCTTCTGAACGTATTGGGCCGCAGTCGAGTCGGCGGAACGGATGTGGAGGGTATCCGCAAAGCCCAGCATTCTTTCGGTTGGGACATCATGCCGAGGGTCGTATGCGGCGGCATCTGGCGCGACGTCCGCGTGGAGGTTCTTCCTCCGGAGCGTTTTGGCGACGTGTTCTGGATCGTAGAGCGCGTGGATGCGAAGAAGAAGACCGCTGATGTGCGTGTCCAATGTCAGGTTCTTGCGCCGAGGAGACGGCTTCACGCATCGAAGCTCAAGGTGAGTCTCGCCATGGACGGCAAGGTTGTCGCATCGGAGGAACATCCGCTCCGGTATGCACAGACGACAGACAGTCTTGTTGTCAAGGACGCTGAACTATGGTGGCCGCGTTCCGCCGGAGTCCCCGTGCTGTATGATGCTGTGGCGGAGCTGTCCGACATGGATGGAAAGCTTCTTGCGCGTGATGCCCGCAAAATCGGTCTGCGCACTGTGCGCCTCGAAAGGGCGGACTGGTATTCCGAGAAGAATCCCGGTACCTTCCGCTTTATTGTGAACGGTTCGCCCGTGTATATGCACGGCTGCGACTGGACTCCGATGGACGCGCTCCACTCCCGCGATCCCCTCCATCTCCAGAAGTGTCTCGACATGCTTGTGGATCTCAACTGCAACATGATCCGCATCTGGGGCGGCGGTGTGTATGAGCCCGATGCGCTTTACGATTTCTGCGACAGGAACGGTATCCTCGTGTGGCAGGATTTCATGATGGGCAATGTGGAGCCGGAGCAGAACGACGATTTCGCAAAGGCGATAGAGCAAGAGGCTAAGGTTCAGGTCGTGCGCTTGAGGTCGCACCCATGTCTTGCGTTGTGGTGCGCGAACAACGAGCAGGATCGTTCGGTCGCGAGCGACTGGAGGGAGAATGCCCCCGATCCCGCCGGTGACCGCATCAGCCGCGAGGTGCTGCCGCGCGTTCTCAGGGATTTTGATCCGTTCACGCCATATATCCCGTCCTCCCCGTGGTGGACGCCGGATGTCGTGTCCGGCAAGGCGAAGCTATCCCAGGATCACCTGTGGGGTCCGCGCTCCCAGTATTTCAAGGGTCCGTTCTGGACGGCCAATACGCCGACCTTCGTGAGCGAGACCGGATACCATGGATGTCCGAACGTGGAGTCGCTCAAACGCATGATGACGCCCGGATGCGTGTATCCCTGGCCGTGCGTCACCAACAAGTTCGTTTTCAACGACGAGTGGCGATGCAAGGCGACGGTTGCATATCCCGAACAGGGACCGTCCGTCCACGGCGACAACCGCAATGCGCTAATGCCGAAGCAGTCTGAGATCATGTTCGGCGCTTGTCCCGATAAGCTTGAAGATTTTGTGTCTGCCTCGCAGCATGCGCAGGCTGAGGCGCTCAAGACGTGGATTGAGCTTTCCCGTTCGAAGAAGGGGCGCATGTGGGGGCTTCTCTGGTGGAACCTGCGTGACGGCTGGCCGATCGTTTCCGATGGCGTGGTGGACTATTACTTTGGAAAGAAGCAGGCGTATGACGCCATAAAGATGTCTTCGCAGGATGAGCTTGTGATGATCAGGGACGACCATTCGCTTATTGCAGTGAACGACAGATTCCGGGATGTCAGAGGGTACGTGAAGGTGTTCGACCGTGAGAGCGGACGTGTCGTGCTTGAGGACCGGTACAATGTCAAGGCCAATTCCATTGCGGAACTCGGGAAGATAGAGTGGAATGGTCAGGGAGTGTTTGAGATTGAATATACCGTGGATGAGGAATGGCATCGCAACTACTATCTATATGGGAATCCGCCCTTTGACTTCGCCAGATTCGATCCGCTTCTCAAGGATGTCCGTAAGTGCAATCCAGTGTATGATGCTGCGATGCGTTATCGCAAAACAGCCCGTCGCAAGGCGCTTGACGATGCGATCGCCGCTGCGGACAAGGCACTTGGTGACGCTCATCCGTCCGCGCGTACAATTCGCGGACTTTGCGAACTTATACAGGTGCTGCCTCCCACCGCCGCCGCGAAGTACCGCGCGTATGTGGAAAAGGCTGTGAAGGAAGCATCCGATGCCGTACGCGGAGACTTTCTGTTCAAGGAATCGCTCTCTGTTCTGGCGGACATGAAACGGGGAGAGTCAGAGCTTGCGTCTTTGGCGGCCAAATTCCCGGAAAAGACGGGTCTCCCCACCGATGAACACAAATATCGTTTCAGGATTTTCAACGGAACTCACGTGTTCAAGAAGCTAGGGCTCCCCGATGCGGAAAAAGTGGCCAAAGAGCCGATCCCTGATACTTCTGATGAGCTTTACTGGGATTATGTAAGGA
Organism: Kiritimatiellia bacterium; assembly: GCA_017936245.1. Taxonomy (GTDB): domain Bacteria; phylum Verrucomicrobiota; class Kiritimatiellia; order RFP12; family UBA1067; genus UBA1731. Next base: position 13,701 of record JAGBFY010000074.1, on the reverse strand, counting down.
ACGGGAACAGGTCGAGATACCAGCGGCGCTGGTTTGCGGCTGTGCAGAATTTCGAGATACTTGTAGCGGCAGAGGCGGCTGAGGGAAAGGGACGGTACATTTCGCGGATAGAGGATTATCTCAGGACATTCTGCGGTTGGAAAACGTGGGTGTTTCCTGCTCATGACGGTCAGATCAGGGGGCGCAACGGGAATCTGCTTGGAATAGCGCAGAGTGTGGATCTTTTTTCTTCCGAACTTGCCGCCGTTATCGCATGCTGCATGGATCGTCTTGCCGACAGGATCGATGCCGCTCTTGTATCGCGTGTCAAAAGCGAGGTGGAGTTCCGCATATTCACCCCTATCCGCAGGGATATCAGGTTTATGAAGTCGCAAGGAGGGGATCCGAAGGATATGTCCTACTGCATCTACCAGTGGTGGATCGATTCACTCAACAACTGGAATGCCGTATGCTGGGACAATGTGCTGTGCGCCGCCTTTGGGTTCATTGACGACCCTGTGGATCGGGCGAAGTTCATCGATGGCGCAATGAAGTCCGTTGATACGTATCTTTCCGGTTTTACTCCTGACGGCTACTGCTCTGAAGGCATGGGATATTGGAACTACGGTTACGGACATCATATGCTGATGGGGTTTCTGCTCAGAAGAATGTCAGATGGAAAGGTCGATAGCCTTACGCGTCCTCTCCAGCGCAAGATTGCCGAATACGCCCGCAACTACGAGCTGAGTCTCGGTGTGTCTCCCGCATTTGCGGATGGCAACGGAAGCCCGACGCTTTCGAATCTTCGTCTTGCCGAGATGCTTTGGCCGGGAAGTGATTCCAAACCTGCTCAAGTCAGCGTTTTCCCGGATGGTCAGGTATGGCTGTTCAGGGCTGAAAAGGGCATCTCGGTGGCGTTCAAGGGTGGGCATAACGGTGAGCATCACAACCACAACGACATCGGCTCGTATTATGTCGTCAAAGATGGGAAGTTCGTGAGCGGAGATGCCGGAAGGGAAGAGTATACAGCAAGGACGTTCTCCTCGCGTAGATACACATCGCCGATATTGAACTCGTACGGACATCCAGTTCCCGTAATCGATGGTAAACTTCAGGAAACCGGTGCGCAGTATCGCGCAAAAGTGCTTTCTCAGGATTTCGGCAAAGAGAAGTGTTCCGTATCGATTGAGATCAAAGGTGCCTATGGCATCAAGGCTCTCAAAAGTCTTGTGCGCACTTTCACGTGGGAGCGTTCAGGCGCATCGCTCACGGTAAAGGACGTGTTCGAGTTCACGGAGCCTACTGCATTTGAGGTTCCATATCTCGTCTATGACGGCATTGACTGCTCGCCGGAGATTTCGGTTTCTCCAGCAGGGCATACTCTCAAGAAAGAGAAGGTGCCTAATCCGCGTGCGCCTTGGGAACCCTGGCGAGTTGCGATAGTCCCCGCCCAGCCGGTCGTCCGTGCGGAGGTCTCCGTTGTTTTCAGATAGTTTTTGATGTGGTTGGATTGGGTGTTCCCGTTTTTCGAGATCACCATTGTCAGATAGATTCTATAGCGCTCCGCCAGCCAAAACAAGACGCTTGCACATTGAGGTGGTTTTCGGTATAATATCGGGACTTTTTTAGAAAGGAAGAGAGTAAAATGTCGATTCTTATTGGATTTCTGTATGTCATTGAAGTCGTTGTCTGTCTGCTTTTGGCGGGTGTAGTCCTGCTTCAGAAGCCGAAAGAGGGCGGTTTGGGTGGCGTTATCGGCGGCGGAATGGCTGAAGCTGCCTTTGGTGCTGATGCCGGTAATGTGCTTATCAAGGCCACCGCCATACTCGGTGCGATCTTCCTTCTTAACACGCTTGCTTTGGCTCGTTTTACTTCGACGGTGAACACGAAGAGCGTCATGAGCAGCGTTGAGGCTCCCGCTCCTGCACAGCAGGCTCCTGCGATGCCTGCACCTGAAATGCCTGCTGCTCCTGCGGCACCTGCGGCACCTGCTGCTCCTGCTGCTCCTGCGGCTCCGGCTCCTGCCGCTCCCGCGAAGTAACCGGATGGTCACAAGCTGGGAGGCTCCCGCAACGGCCGGAGAAGAGGTTGCGAATTCCGTTATACACATTGTCGGCTCCCATCTGGGAGCCGCAATGATTGCGCTGCTTGTATGGCAGTCCGTTCATTCTGGAGTGAACTTGGGCTGGAAGATTACGTCCGGTTGCATTTTCGGGTTTACGGTCATTCTGCTTTATGCGATTTCCAGCGCCTATCATGCCGTAACATACAAGCCGGCGAAGGATGTCTTGAACATTCTTGACCACATGGCGATATACTTCCTGATTGCCGGCACATACACTCCGTTCTGTCTTGTGACATTGCGGTCAAATGGCCACGCGGTTTTGGGTTGGACGATATTTGGCATCGAGTGGTTTGCTGTTCTGGTTGGGGTTCTTGTAAAGGTTTGGAATACCGGCAAGAGGCAGTATCTTTCCACAGCGGCTTACATTGCGATGGGGTGGGTGGCTATTGTGGCGATAGTGCCGTTGGCCCGTGCATTGCATGCGACAGGTCTTATGTGGCTTCTTCTTGGAGGGGGATTGTACACGGTTGGATGTGTGTTCTACCTTTGGAAAAGTCTGCCGTATCATCATCCGGTCTGGCATCTTTTCGTTCTTTCAGGTTCTCTCTGCCATTTCTTCTGCATCCTGTGGCATGTGATGTGATGGGCTGAATCGCCGCGTGTAATTGAAATCATTGTGTATGACGATGAGAATTTGCTTTGTGACATTCGGATGCAGATTGAACAGGGCGGAATCTCTTGACCTGGAGGCGGAGTATGCCGCCGCAGGTTGGGATGTCGTGCAGTTGCCGTCCTCTGTCGATGAGGTGGATGAATTGAATGCCGCCGTTCCGGATGTGATTGTCGTGCGGGGCTGTTCCGTGACCGCCAAGGCTCAGAGTGACTGCGAAAAGAAGATTGCCCAATTGCGTATCCGGTTCCCAGATGCAGAGATATTGACCGTCGGCTGCCTTCCAGACGCAAAACCCGTTCCTGCGTACCTTGCGCCGCCATCTCTCCCGGATGTATCAGCACCGGTTAACCGACGGTTTTCCCGAGCCTATCTCAAGGTGCAGGACGGATGTTCGGGAAAGTGCGCATTCTGCATCGTTCCGTCGTTCAGGGGCTCTCCTGTGTCCGTGCCGTTCGAACAGGCATTGTCGCGAGCAAGGGCATACATCAATGCCGGATTTCACGAAATCGTCGTGACAGGATGCAACCTCTGCCTGTACCGTGATTCCAATCGCCGCCTTCCAGAACTTGTGTCCGCGATTGCAGAGATTGAATCTTCTGGACATCGTGTTCGGCTTGGATCGATTGAACCTGGTCTCTGCGACACTTCGCTTTTGGATGCAATGGAGGCGAACCCAAACATATGTCGGTTCCTGCATCTGTCTCTCCAGTCAGGATCGAACCGCATACTCCGTCTGATGCGCCGTCCGTACACGATCGAACAGGTTGAGGAATTCTGTGTGGATGCAACTCGACGTTTCGGGGAACGGCTCGCATTCGGCGCGGATGTGATAACCGGCTTCCCAGGCGAAACCGATGCCGACTTCGAGGCGACAAAGGCATTCATTTCTTCCCACCTCCCATTTCCCATTACTCATCTCTCATCTCCCATCTCTCATCTCCCATTCCTCATCCCTCATCTCCACATCTTTCCGTATTCCGAGCGCGAGGGGACAGAGGCTGCGACGATGACACCGGTTGTGCCGGTCGAAGTGCGCAGGGCGAGGGCCAAGGAACTTGAGATAATAGCCGTCGCAAATCACGAGCGGTTCGCACGCAGTCTCATAGGACAGGAGGTGGAGGTGTGTGTGGAGCGGGACGGCAACGGTCGCACGGATGAATATGTAAGGTGTCTGCTGAAAGGTACCGCTCCGCGTCGGTCAATTGTCCGGGCGGTAGTCGATGATTATTTTCCCAAAACTGGTTCGTTATCTGCTACAATACGCGCATAGGAAAAAAAGAATAAAATGGAGGAGGTCGCCATGAAGACAAAAAAGAACAAAAAAGGTCAGACGATGCTTGAATACATCATCATCGTTGCACTTATCGCCATTTCTTTGATTGCCGTGTTTACGTATTTCGGAAGAGCCACGGCCAAGAAGGTCGCCGGAGCTACGGAAGCCATTTCTGAAGAGGAAGGCTCCAAGGCGCGCGAGGCCGCGGACAACATCTCCGAGGATACGATCAAGAAGCTCGGCGAAAACTGAGTTCCTTTCATGGAAGCCGCAGGCAAAGCAAGGATGCGGCACGGCAGCCGCCGCGGACAGACAGCACTTGAGTACATACTTGTGTTCATTGCGCTGTCTGCCGCTGTTTTTGCGGCTGTCCATTTCCTGAAAGCACCGAGCAGGGTTGCTGTCCATACAACGGATGTGATATGTTCCGAGAGACTGTAGAGTTTCGCCGCAGATGTGGACAGGCCATGGTGGAGTCGATATTGGCCATGGTCGTGATCCTGCTTGTTTTCCTTGCGCTTTTCAATCTCTCGGATCAGATTCGTGCGAAACTTCTTGTCGAAAACGCGGCGGCGAAATGCGCCCGGGCGCGAGCCGTCGGGTACAACGATTTCATGCTGAGGAAGATTGCGCGCCTGTCGACGATGCCAGCTGCGGGCAAGTGCCTTACGGCGGCGGATTCTGGTGACGGGACATTGTCGCTCCAGTCCAGATACAACAAGATCGGCGACTACCTGATGAGCGAATACGAAGCGCAGGCGGATGCGGTGCTTGATTTCGAATACTGGCAGAACGGAGACACCTACATACAGGCGACCTCCGGCAATACTCCAGCCGCAGCAACTGTTACGCAACGCCGTCCGGATGACTTTAGCTTCGATGTTTTTGTGGGAAAGAAATGTCAAACCTGCGAGGACAAGGTTGATATATCGGCAACAGCGACAGTAGAGGCGCACTATCCGGACTATCTGCAATGATGGCGCGAAAGCATAAAGAAGGCCAGGTGGCGATATTTCTCGTGCTGATACTCGCGGGTCTTACTCTTCTTTTTGCGCTCAATGTCGATATCTTTACGTCGTCAAGGTCGAAGATCCGTCTGCAGAACGCCGCCGACGCTTCAGCGCTTGCGCTTGCTCGTTGGCAGGGCACGACACTGAACATGATCGGTGATCTCAACATTGCGCATCTCGCCGCCATATGTCAGTCAAATGTAAACGCGATATCCGGTGCCGTACAGCTTCAGAGCCGGCTTGCGTTCATCGGTCCCACCATCGGATTCAAGGCGGCGAACGAGATAGCGGAAAAGAACGGTGTGCGGATCTCTGAGGACATGACCCTTGCCGCTAGACTTGTCTCGGAGTTCATGGATGAAGGCTATCGGCGTATGCTGGATGTGGTGATCCGCGACGGAATCAGGGCTGGAGTGGACAATGCCGCAATCCTTCGGGCCGGTTGCGTTGATCCGCGCACCGATCCGGATTTCTATGAGGCGATACGGAATAGGGATTTCAGGACTTTGTGCTGCCGTTACAATGGGGGCGGACATAGACTGCCCGAGATACCGTCTGGTGCGCCAGATCCTGAAGAAATTATGCTTTCCGGTGTAAACGCCTGTTTCGGCAATATCGGCATTGGCTGGGAAAACGGATCGTTATACAGTGGCTATATCGGCGACCTTGCCGATATGGCTCGCGACTGCGGAGTGGATGACACAGTGGTGAACAGTCTGGCGTTGACGACGAACGCAACCCTGTTCACCGTGCGCCAATGGTGTGTGTACGACCAGTCGGAATGGCGCGATCTGCCTGGCGATTTCAGCTTTTCGAGATTTCCCTGGCTTACGCCACTCCGGGACGAATACAACGTCTGCGGCGGCAGCGCCACTGTGAGGATTGAGGGATCTGTATCGCTTGCATCACTCGCCGCGCAGACGAATTTCATCGCCGCCCAGGCGGCGGCGAAGGCCTTGGGCCATGTGAACGGAAGGAAAGTGACATCGGTTACGCCATCCATCGTTTTGCCTTCGTTTCCCCGTACAAGGCTTCTGCCGTTTGGGCCGGGAGCGGCGGGGAGGTACGGAATGGCCAACCTGAATCATATAAGATCCATGCTCGGACTTCTTGGTATGCCAGGCGGCATAAATTCTTATCTGCATTTGTTGGACGAATATAGCAGCGAAAGTTTCCGCAATGCCGCAGAAACATGGTATTCTCAGCATGGACATAGCGATGCCGACGGTTGCAGACCTCCGGGCAAGGGCACTGAGCGTGGAGGAGGGACACCTTATGGCATTTGATGTCAGAAAGACCCGTTCCGGTCAGGCTATGGCAGAGTTTGTCATCGCCATCATCGCGATTGTCATCATAATCGCGGCTACGGTGGAGTTTTTGCCTGTATTCCTTGAAAACATTGGGCTTCTCAAGGAGGTTCGTGAAGAGGCTGGAACTCGAGCTTTATCGGCAGAAACCGGTGTGGTTACAGCTGACAGACGTGATGAGTTCGGCTTTGACATTCCGGGGATATTTAGTGACGACAAATACACCAGTGGCCATTTCTCTGAAAAGGTCTATATGCCCGCCTTGAATATGCCTATCGGTGAGTTTGTGCAGATCCCACTTGTTGCCGGAATGACAGAGACGCTGCGCTATTCGAACAGGGACAGAACGTCTGAATTCGTTTCTGGTCTGCTTGCAATGGACAGGGAACAGGCGCTCGCCCGCGCCAAGGGGACTCTTGCCGGAGCAGGGTGGGTTGCCCATGAAATCCAGTCAGACGATGCGGTTGTCTTCTACAGGGGCGATAGGATTGCGCCTTCCGCCGTCGCCGCCGTGCATGCCGGTTATGCGGATGACGGAGTGTCCGCTTGCATTACAATAATAGCCCGCACAGCTGGCGGGCTATGAGTATGATCTTGGGCTTGGCGCTGGTTTCAGATTGATGCGCGGTCGCAGAGCGCCGACACGAACAGTGCCTTGATGGTGTGCATGCGGTTCTCTGATTCGTCGAACACCTTCGAGTATTTCGATTCGAACACTTCGTCCGTGACCTCAAGCGCGCCGCTTTCCTTCGTGACGTCGGTGTTGAAGTCGTGGAATGCGGGGAGACAGTGCAGGAACATCAGCTTGCCGTCGATGTTGCCTGTTGCGCGCATGAGATCCATGTTGATTTGGTAGGGCTTGAGCAGTTTGATGCGCTCTGCCGTCTTATCTTCTTCTCCCATCGACACCCAAACGTCCGTATAGAGCACGTTCGCGCCCTTGACGCCCTGGACGGGATCTTCAAATACGCGGACGTCGACGCCATTCCTCTTTGCGACCTCTTCGGCCTCTGCAAGAACCGCGTCATCCGGACGGAGGGAGGCGGGAGCGCAGCATACATAGCGTACGCCTGCCTTTGCGCAACCCATCATGAGCGAGTTTGCGACGTTGTTGCGTCCATCGCCGACATAGGCGACTGTGACATCCTTGAGTGAACCGAAGGTTTCCTTTATGGTGAGCAGGTCAGCGAGGATTTGTGTGGGGTGGTATGCGTCCGTGAGGCCGTTCCACACGGGAACGCCGGACCATTCCTGAAGCTCTTCGCACGTCTTCTGGGAGAAGCCGCGGAACAGGATGCCGTCGTAGATTCGGCCAAGCACACGCGCCGTATCCTTTACGCTCTCCTTCTTTCCGAAATGGATGTCGGGACGCGTAAGGTACTCTGCGTCGCCACCTTCGTCACGAGCTGCAATCTGCGACGAATTGCGTGTGCGTGTGGAGGACTTCTCGAATATGAGCGCAATCTGCTTACGGCGCAAAAGGTCTCCGCGTACGCCGGCATGACGACGCGCCTTGAGCTGTGCAGCCAAGTCTATAAGGTTGAGCATCTCCTCGTCGGTGAACGAAGTCATCCGCATGAGAGAGCGACCCTTGAGTGAATCCATCCAGTTCAGCATTTCTCTGTACCTTTCTTGAAAAGGAAAAGCGGCATTATACCATGTTTGAAGGCAAAATGGGACCCTCTATCCAATTTTGCAACCCACGGGTGACAGGGGTGATGCTTCATCCGAACCTCTATCCAGTCGAAAAAATGTGATATAATTCAACATTGCAAAAAACAAAGGAGATTTTTCCATGGCACTTAATATAGTCAAAGACATCGACAGCCGCGTGGCGGTCAAGAACGTTCTCATGTCCGTGTCGGACAAGACAGGGCTTGAGACATTCGTTCCTGCGCTTGTGAAGGCATGCCCCGGAGTGAAGATCTATTCCACAGGCGGCACCTACACGAAGGTCAAGGAGATTCTCGGCGCGGATGCCGACAAGTATCTCGTGGCGGTCAGCGACTACACCGGCCAGCCGGAGATGCAGGGTGGTCTTGTGAAGACGCTCGATTTCAAGATCTATCTCGGACTCCTTTCCGAGACGTACAACGAGGCTCACCAGGATGACCTCAAGCGTCTTTCCGCCCAGCCGATCGACATGGTGGTGGTCAATCTCTATCCGTTCAAGGAAACCGTCGCCAAGCCTGACGTAACGCCTGAGATGGCCCGCACCAACATCGACATCGGCGGTCCATGCATGGTCCGCGCCTCCGCGAAGAACTACCTCCGCGTCGCGTCCGTCACCGATCCGCTCGACTACGGCAATCTTGCGGCGGAGCTCGAGGCTCAGGGCGGCACGCTCGGTCTTGATACGCGTTTCAAGCTCATGAAGAAGGCGTTCGCGCACACGGCTTCGTATGATACCGCGATCTCCCAGTTCTTCGCTTCCCGCACCTGGGAAGAGGTGAACGCCACCTACGACCAGCGCTGAAAAACTGCGCCGATGAAAACGCAGATACTTCCATCGCTTCTCGCCGCCGATTTCGGACGGCTTGCAGATGAAATCCTCCGTGCCGAAGCTTCCGGCGCGGAGGCGCTCCATCTTGATGTGATGGATGCGCATTTCGTCCCGAACCTTTCGTTCGGACCTGATGTGGTCGCGCTTGCCGCGAAGACCGCGCCGGGATTCTACCGCAACGTCCATCTGATGATGACGCGTCCCGACCTGTATCTTGAGGCTTTTGCGAAGGCGGGGGCGCAGACCATACAGATACATGTCGAGGCCGACTGCGACATCCACACGGAACTCAAGCGCATCCGCGCCATGGGGCTCAAGAATGCGATCGTGATCAATCCGGAAACGCCGGTGGAACATCTCTTCCCGTATCTGGATGAGATCGACGAGGCTCTTGTTATGACAGTCCATCCCGGATATGGCGGACAGAAGTTCATCGGGGATTGCATGCCGAAGGTCGAGGTTCTGCGCAGGATGCGTCCCGGTCTCGACATCATGGTGGATGGCGGAATAAACGCTGAGACTGCGCTTATTGCGGCAAAGGCCGGCGCGAACCAGTTCGTCGCCGGGTCGTATCTCTTCAAGCAGGCGGACATGAAGGCCGCCGTCGATGCCATGCGTACAGGGGTTTCCAGATGAAGAAGACAGCAAAGAAAGAGCCGAACCAGAAGAAGATTGCAGAACTCGTAAAGTCTCTGCTTATCGAGCTTGGCGAGGATCCAGAGCGCGAAGGACTGAAGAAGACCCCTGAGCGCGTGGCGAAGTCGCTCACCTATCTTACACGCGGATACCGCCAGAGCGTCAAGACGGTCGTGAACGGTGCATATTTCACCAGCGGCACGAACCACATGGTGATTCTCAAGAACATCGAGCTCTATTCGATGTGTGAGCATCATATGCTGCCGTTCTACGGCTCATGCGCTATCGGCTACATCTCCAAGGGCAAGGTGCTCGGTGTCTCCAAGCTGGCGCGTATCGTTGACATGTACGCGCGCCGTCTGCAGATTCAGGAACGTCTCACCGAGCAGATAGCAGACGCAATCATGAAGGAGGCGAACGCCGAAGGCGTAGGAGTCGTCATAAAGGCAAAGCATCTCTGCATGATGATGCGCGGTGTCGAAAAGCAGAATTCGGAGATGGTTACATCCGCAGTGCTGGGCTCATTCCGTTCGGACGAGAAGGTGCGCGGCGAATTTCTCTCTTTGGTGAATGGATAAGACAATGGAAAAGAAGACAAAACCACTTTTCATCGTGATGAGCGCACCTTCGGGCTGCGGCAAGTCCACGCTCATAGATCTGCTCCTTCAGGAATACTGCGACCTTCAGTATTCCATATCCTGCACCACGCGTGAGCCGCGCGGCGAGGAGGAGGACGGCATAGACTACCATTTCATGCCGGTCGAGCGTTTCAAGGAGCTTCTTGCTGAAAATGCGTTCCTTGAACACGCCGAAGTGCATGGCAACTACTACGGAACATTGAAGGGTCCGATAGAGGAGGTGCTCGCAGAGGGCAACTCCATGATTCTCGACATCGATGTCGTCGGGGCGGCGAAGGTGCGCGACTATGTGCGCAAACTGCCGCCGACCGATCCGCTCCGCGACGGATACGTTGATATCTTCATCAATCCGCCGGATATGCAGACCCTGCGCGAGCGTCTTGAAGGGCGCGGAACCGACGCGCCGGAGGTTATCGAGCACCGTCTCGCAAACGCGGAAGGGGAGATCGCCCGGGCCGACGAGTATATGTTCCAGGTGACGAACGACGATCTCACTATAGCGTACAAGAAGCTTTGCGATCTCATTGACGTGAAGTCGGGGCGGATGTGATGAAGATCGTTCTTGGAGTGACGGGGTCGATCGCGGCCTACAAGGCGTGTGAACTTGTCAGGCTTTTCGTCAAGCGTGGTGACGACGTGCGCGTTGTCATGACCGCCGCCGCCCGGGAATTCGTGACGCCACTTACATTCCAGACGCTTTCCCGCAATCCCGTCGGAACTGATCAGTTCGCGCTGCCGACGGAATGGAAGCCGGAGCATATCGCGTATGCCGAAGCCGATGCTGTCGTTGTGGCTCCAGCCACGGCGAACATTATCGCCAAGATGGCGCATGGTCTTACGGACGATCTTCTCTCATCAACGCTTTTAGCGACCCGTTCCCCCGTTTTCGTGGCTCCAGCTATGAATGATGGGATGTGGGACAACCCTGCGACGCAGGCGAACATAGAAATCCTCAAATCGCGTGGAGTGCGCTTCATAGACCCCGACTCCGGCGAACTTGCATGCGGAACAGAAGGCAAGGGACGCTTCGCCGCCCCCGAAAAGATCTGCACGGCAGTCAGCGGTATTTGATGAAGTGGATGCTGTCATAAAAGATGCGGCATCTGCGACTGGCAATATGCTATAATTGACGGTATGGAAACGCCAGTAAAGATTCTACTCGACCGGAAGCGCGAAGGACGCGAGCTCTCGCCTTCTGATATTCACGACCTGATCGCCGCCTACACCAAAGGTGAGGTGACGGACTATCAGATGGCCGCGTTTGCCATGGCCGTATGCTGCAACGGGATGACCGGTGCGGAAACGCTTGCGCTTACTGAGGCGATGCGCGATTCGGGCGACAAAATGGACTGGTCGGATGTTCCGCTTCCTACGGCGGACAAGCACTCCACCGGTGGTGTTGGCGACAAGCTCTCCCTTATCATCCAGCCGCTTGCGGCAAGCTGTGGGGTTGCGGTGCCGTCGCTCACGGGGCGAGGCCTTGGACTGACCGGCGGAACTGCGGATAAGTTGGAGTCCATACCCGGATACAACGCCTCGCTTTCCCTTGCGGATTTCAAGAAGGTTGTTGCGTCCTGCGGCTGTTCCATGACCGTTCAGACGGCGGAGATCGCGCCTGCGGACAAAAAGCTCTACGCCCTGCGCGATGTGACCGGCACGGTTCCTTCCATCCCTCTTATCGTTGCTTCGATTCTTTCAAAGAAACTTGCGGAAGGCGCGGAAACGCTTGTGTTTGACGTCAAGTGTGGCAGAGGCGCGTTCATGAAGACGCGCGATCAGGCGGCGGCGCTTGCGCAAGCGCTGGTCAACGGAGCCAAAGGGGCGGGACGCAAGGCTTGTGCGCTTGTGACCTCTATGGATGAACCGCTCGGTTTCGCTGTTGGAAACGCGCTTGAGGTTCAGGAGTCGATAGATGTACTGAAAGGTGAAGGGCGGCAGCCTGCCGACATTGTCGAACTCTCCGTGGAGTTTGCGGCAAGGATGGTCGCATTGGCGAAATGTGTTTCGCTTGATGATGCCAGAAAAGAGTGCCGTGACAATCTCGGAAACGGCAAGGCCTATGCCGTATTCGCCGAGATGGTGAAGCTTCATGGCGGCGATTTGGCGGAGTTTGAGCGGATGTACGCAGGCGGTGGCGGAGCTTCGTCTGTGGAGGTGCTTGCGCCTGCTTCGGGCTTTATTTCTGACATTGATGCCGAAACAGTGGCGCGGGCGGCGTTCAATCTTGGGGCGGGGCGCGCAAAGACCGGCGATACAATTGATATGTCTGCCGGTGTTTTGCTGTCGGTGACTCATGGCGACAAGGTGGAGAAGGGACAGACCCTTGCTAAGCTCTTCGCCAGGGATCGGACTGCGCTTCTTGAGGCTGAAGCGAAGTCGCTTGAGTCGGCATTTGCCATTTCGGGAGAGGCTCCGTCAGTCCGTCGTTTTATCATAGAGGAGATTCTGTAATGAAAAGAATGTTGATTTCGTTTTGTCTGGCTGCCGCATCGGCGGCTATCGCCGGTGGATCGGCGAACTATCCTGTCAATGCCATGAACAGGATGCTTGAGGTTGAGTGTGCGAAGCGTGGCATTACGATCATCGACTATCATGTTCACATCCGCGGAGGGATGACTCCGGAGCTTGCGGCTGAACGTGAGAAGGCTTGGATTGTCCGGTCTAGCGCGATGGACAACCATGGGCGCGAGTGGGATACGAAAAACGACTCTCAGCTCCTCAAGTTCGCTGAGAAGGCGAAGGCCGTTTCGGACAGGATGCCGGTAGGCATTCAGGTGAACGACCGTGACTGGTTCAGGCAGATATCACCGTCAACACGTGAAAAGTTCGACTTCATTCTCGCCGATACGATGATTATGGGAAAACGGAAGGACGGACGTGACAACCGTCTTTGGCAGCCCCAGATCATTGACGACCCCGAGAAGTGGATGAAGGAGTATTTTGCTCATAACATGCGAATTCTTGACGAGCCGATATCCATTCTCGCAAATCCTACATATCTGCCGATGGAGCTGGCTGACAGGTACGACAGCCTATGGACTGACGAGCGCATGCGCAAGCTCATAGAAAAGGCGGTCAAGAAAGGTGTTGCGCTTGAGATTCAGGCAGGCTCTCCGTATCCGCGTCCGAGATTTCTGCTCATGGCCAAGCAGATGGGGGCGAAATTCTCCTTTGGCACAAACAATTTCGACAGCAAGCCGAAAGACCTTGCCCGTTGGCTTGAAGCTATAACATGGCTAGACCTGCAGGCTTCTGACATATGGACGCCTGCATGCCTGAAGCGGTGATGGATGAGGTTTCAGTGATATTTTAAAATTAGCCATTCCATATATGGACGAACTGTGATATACTTCACGCCATTATGAAAACGAACGGAATTCTCTTTTCTTCTTTGCTTGCCCTGTTGCTGTTGGCGGTTGCCGGCTGCGCTTCGTCTGACGTTGTCAGCACGTCTCGTACTGATTTTGCAGAGAAGGCTCTTGCTCAGTATGTGGAGAAGGGAGAGCTTCCTGGTGCGATTAGCGTTTTCTACAAGGATGGAGTTCAGGAGGTCGCTTGTGTTGGATATGCCGATGTCGAGAAGAAGCGTCCGATCACTCTTGATAATGTCTTCATGC
>JAGBFY010000073.1 GCA_017936245.1 Kiritimatiellia bacterium | reverse complement strand
CGCAGGGGCTTTGCGCCGCACTGGGGGCGAAGCGAGCGGTGACGAGCCCTACGTTCTGCATTGTGTCGGAGCATCCCGCCGATGCTTTTCTTGTCGTACATATGGATCTCTACCGTCTGCACGACGAGGAGGATGTTCTTCAGATTGGTTGGGAGGACTATCTTGCGCAAGGCGCTGTGCTTGTCGTGGAATGGTCGGACCGTGCAGGTTCGCTGATCCCTCCAGATGCAAAACGTGTCCGTTTCACATATGGAGCTGATGGCGCGACACGTACGATAGAGCTTCCCTAAAAAAAAATGGAGCGGGCGAAGGGAATCGAACCCTCGTAAGAAGCATGGGAAGCTCCTATTCTGCCATTGAATTACGCCCGCTTTGGCGGAGAGGGAGGGATTCGAACCCCCGATACCCGTGAGGGTATGCATGATTTCGAGTCATGTGCATTCAACCAGGCTCTGCCACCTCTCCGTTGAAAACGAATGCGTAAGATACCATAATGCCGCCTTTGAGTCAAGCGGTAAAAACAATTCTTTGTGAAAGCCCCAAAGGCCATCATTGTGAATGAGGATTTCAGGGGCAGATCGTAATCTGTCAAAACGAATTGCGGATTGAGGCTGTGAATGGTATAATGTGCGGCAATATGACTTTTGAAGAGAATTTGGCGAAGCTAGAAGGCATCGTGTCGGAGATGGAAGGCGGCAGGCTCTCCCTTGACGACATGATGAAGAATTTCGAGGCTGGGAAGAAGCTCGTGGCGTCTTGCACACAGGAGCTTGAGTCCATCCGTCAGCGCATTGAAAAGGTGGTGTCCGGCAATCAGGAGCCGCCGCAGGTAGAACCGTTGGATATCGTATGATAAGAGACATTAAAGTTCAGGCAAAGGCCGACTATATCGCATCCCTGTCACACGCGTCACCGCTGGCGGCGATTGAGGAGCTCGTCTGGAACGCATTGGATGCGGATGCGCGAGAGGTTAAGATCGATCTCATACAGAACGCCCTAGGTGCGGTTGAGGCGATTCGCATATCGGATGATGGCGCCGGTGTTGACGTGGATCGCATCGACTCCACGTTCGGCGGCCTTGGCGGAAGCTGGAAGAAGGGGCGTGCGATGACTGTTGCCCTCAAGCGCAGGCTTCATGGCCGCCACGGACGCGGACGCTTCAAGGCTTTCGCGCTCGGAGGCCATGTCGAATGGCGTACGACACGCGCGGCCGTCGCATCCGGCGGCACAGGTTCATCACAGCTTTCATCGTATGTTATTTCCGGCGATCTGGAGACTCCTGGTCTTTTCAAGATCGAAGAGACTGATCCAGGTTTCGCAACCGGCACGGAGGTGTACATCACCAATGTGCGCCCGACAGCCGATTCGCTAACGGACGCTGGAACCGTGGTGCCGGCGCTTGCCGCGAAGTTTGCGCTGTACCTCAAGGCGTATCCCAATGTGCACGTGTACTTCTCCGGAATTCCGGTGACGCCGGTTATCGTACCAGGCACGCAAGGGCT
>JAGBFY010000009.1 GCA_017936245.1 Kiritimatiellia bacterium | reverse complement strand
CCATCCCCGTATCCTTCTCAACGAATCGCGTAGTACCGGCAAGCCGCGCAGGACGGCCCTCGAAGTGACCAGAAAAACCGACCATGGAAACATGCATGCGTTCTTTGGGCTTTCCCTCCATCCGCAGACGCAGAAGCATTTCATCGCAGGGGAACATCTTCGCCGGGAACGACACTTTGTACGGAGTAGCATCAGTAAGGCAGGCAAGTTCAGACCAGCTGGCTCCGCCGTCTGCAGACCCCTCCACCATGAGACGCCCCCCGTTGCGGTAAGCTCCAGCGATTGTCGCCTCCGCATCCTTGAACCTACGTTCCGGAAGAGCAAACCTGTAAAGCACCTCGCCGCCGGAGGGAACATCCATCTTGATGAAACCGCTCCGCGCGCCGTTGCGCACTCCAGCAAAAGGACGCGTCACCGCGCACGAAGAAGCCTTAAGATGCGTCACAAACGAATAGAGATTGCCGCAGACGAATTCGCCGTGTCCGAGCTCCAGTCCATCCGCCCTGCGCCATTCGGGAATCAGCTCCACAATGCGCAGACGGTCGAACAACGTTTCTCCCTGGGACTGAAACTCCCCCAAGGAAAGGTGACTTACAAGATTTGTCGGCGAAGGCGGCGTCTTGAACACCGTCTTCATCTCCGTCCATCCGGACGTAATGTGGGAACTGTACTGAACCCAATGGTACGCATTCTCAATGCACACCTTGGAACCAGTGCGCTGGCGGTTCAACCAGAAAGAGATCCCATAGCATGTGTCAGGACGGTACTCACGCAGGCGTTCGCGCCAGTAGGCGCTCGCTTTACCGCCCGCCTTTCCGCACACAGCCATCGCCGTTCCGCCGTCCTTGCCCCTGCCGGGAAGCATCCGGCACATCTCAGGGTTGGTCGTTGTCCACCGGGATGGATCTGTCGCACCTGCATGAGAAAACATACCGGCAAGCAATATTGCCGCGAAAAGCTGACGTCTCACATCCACATTCATCAGCGCACCACCATCACTGTTCCGACCGGACGGTACTTCAGCGTCACGGAACCGCCGTCGACCTTTACGGACCAGCGTTTTGCAGATTCCTCATCTTTGACGGAAATAGAGCCGGTTATATTTGCGGTCGACTCAAGCACAGTCCACTCGCGCACACCGGAAACCGATCTCGCCGCAAGTGGATTCTCAATTTCCAACTCGACATCCTCGCCGAAATCGATCTTTCGGTCCGTAACCTTCACGCCTGCCGCAATGTCCTCCGCATCAACGGTCCATTTATCCTCTATGACAAAGCCGTTGCCGCCCACCACGGACGGAAAACCATAGACCGTTCCAACCCTGAACACGTTTGTTCCCACATTGAGATTAAGCGTACCGCCGGAGAACTTAATCGTATCGAATCGCGGCAGATATCCGATCTTGTTTGATTCATCCGTTCCAGGATAGAAGACATCGTCGCCGGGTATCGCCCATGTGAACAGCGAACCGTCACCGGGATCTTCAAGCTTGACGAAGTTGTTGGTGTCTGACGAACCGCGACCGAGCGGATCCCAACGGAATCCAAGTTTAGGCCATTCGAAATTGGTTGCAGCTCCTGACGCTCCGCCTTTTCCAAAAACCGCATAGGAGCCTATTCTAAACGGATGGGGGCCAGGCGTGACGTTTTCGATCGTAACAAGTCTTGCCATGGTTGCTTCGCCATCTGTTATCTCTTTAACTCCATCGAAATAAAAGAAACTTACCGTAGCCACCCTGCAGCAGAAAGTCCAATTTACATTTGTGGTTTCACGGTTCCACATATATCCTTGATATACAGTTGCACTTGATGTGAGAAGTTCTTCAGTATCCCATGCCGGCCGTTTATTTGACCAATAAGAACCGTTGCCGGCATATACATAATTTGGTGACAGCACAACATTGTTCGTCCACATCAGGTTCTTGTTCTCTGCGGCATAGTAGCATTCAGAGTTGTTGTCGAAGTATTCTACGCCTTCAATAAGGCCAGCAAAACCGTTGTGCTGAAGCGAAAGATCCACAGAACCCTCCTTTATCACAAGGGCATCAGCACCGACTGCGGAATTCCAGTTCACCGTTCCGGATCCAGTTTTCACAACCGTCTTCCATTTTCCGGAGCCATTGTTCAGCGACATAACGGCACCCTCTTTTACGTGGATGGAGCCATCTGGCAATGCATAGTTCTTTTCTGGCTCAAAATTGACTATACTGTTGGTCAGTGCCAGAACGCCTCCATCCTGAGGCACTGCATCACGCTCCATAACATTGAGAACCAGATCAGAAACGCTTACGCCGCCCATAAAAGTGCTTCCGGAATTGGCAAGATTGACGAAATTTGTAGGAAGCGGACTATTGTATTTATGAGCGAATTTCAAGTCCAGACCGCCCTCTCCTGATACGGCACCTGACAATCCAAACGTACCGGAGCCGACTATGTCCACCCCCATTGTTTTGTCAAGGCGCACCGGCCCATGCCAGGTGTTGCGGTTTGTTACTGCGTCTGCCGTAGTCTGTCTTTGCATGTAGATTCTATTGATGGAATCCCAAACCATAGGCCAT